>JAYUFJ010000396.1:0-3707 GCA_043738775.1 Flavobacterium sp.
ATTTTTGGTCAATATCCAGTTTTATATTTAAACCGTAATGCAACACATTAAAGCAGGTTCTTTCAATTGGCAATCCGCCTTTTAAGGAGTCTTTTCGGGTTGTATTTTGTGCATAAGTTAACAATGTAAATGATGAGAGCATCCCAAATATTAAAATAAATTTTAGCCTTAAAATAGTAACAACTTTCATCTTTTTTATTTTTTATTTTCTTTAATGCAATCTTCCAAAATCCATTCCATTTCGGGATCTTTTTTATTAATTCGATCTTGAATGGTTGGAACAATTTCCTTGTCGGGATAAATTCCGTGACCTATAACATCTGTTTTATAATACGGAATTGCTCCAAGTAAACCTATTCGAACGTTCACTTTCGATTTTGGTAAAGTAACAATAGGCATCTGCCCAGCAACAGTTCCATTATAGCCACCGCCAGTTTCTTCGCCTACAAAATAGGCACGTTTTGAACCTTTTAAATTAGACGAAATTAACGAAGATGCAGAAAAACTTCCACCATTTATCAAAACATAAATTTTGCCTTTAAAATTGTTTTCGTTGGGTTGTTTTGTTTTTTCGTTTGATGATGATAAATAGTATTTTCCATCACTTTCTTTATGGGTTTTAAAATAAAATAATGGATATACAATAGGTGCTGCTACAAAAAGTAAAGGTTTTATTAATAAAGGTTTACCCTTAAAGTAATCAAAATTTGATATAAAACTCGTTTTAGAAACCACTTCACCTTTATCAGAAAAAGTATAGGGTTCAATTGCTAAATAACTATATAAATTTGCTATTTCGTCAAGTCGTCCACCACCATTATCTCGTAAATCTATAATTAAAGTTTTTGAATTTAATGCTTTTATTTTTTTAAAACTATCTTCGTAAAATTTTTCATAATCGCCAATTTGAAAACCATTAATTTTCATTACCGCAACGGCCGAATCTTTTTGTAAAAAATGTAAATTTCGGTTGTATAGTTTTCGATCTTTATTGTAACCAAAAATATCATTTCGCTTTTTTGTTGCTTTTGCTTTTACTTTGTCAATTTTTACAATTATTGGTTTTTTATTTTTATCAACTTTAACAGAATCGACAATTCCACGTTTTAAAAAATACGTTTTTTATAGAATCATTGGTTTTAAAATTGAAAGTTAAACTGTCTTGTATTCCGTGTTCGTAGGTGTAAAATCCAGCAAAATTTTTACCCAATCGTCTGCTTAAAAAAGTAGTATTAAAACCGTCAGAAGCAAAACAGGTTTTGTATTTTTTTGTTAAATCAATGAGATTTTCACCGTTTATACCAACAATTTCTGTTCCTACTTTTATTTTTTTGTTGTACGATTTATTTTTTACAATATAAATTTTGTTGTCAATCATTTCATATTCAAATTGTGAAAATGGGCTAACACCTTTTTTTATTAATTGTTTAGTCTCTTCAATTGAATATTTTTTTACATAAGGTGTCACATTCATGTGTCCTTCGCCAATAGTTTTAATAACGGGTGCTAATTTTTTATAAAAATCAAAACTTTTCATTGGTTTTGAAAGAGTCATTTTTAAACTGTCAAATTTATAGTCTAATTTTTCTTTTGAAATATACCAATACAGCTTTGGGTGCATTTTTTGAAGGCGACCGTAAATATAGTCAACATCTGTTTTTAAATCATTTTCAGAAATTAAATCGTCAATGTGAGCATTGTGTTCTTTAATTGAAGTGCAACTTGATACTATCGTAGCGGCTATTATTAAGGTAAAAATATATTTCATAAAATTGTTTAGATAATTGTTTATATAAAAGAAGACGATTATAAAATAAATAAGGTTGCATCAAATTTAAAATTTAAATTCACATTTGAATTACACCTAAATTAAATTTTTTTTCAATTGGCGCTTGGTTTGCGGCTTCAATTCCCATTGAAATCCAGGTTCGAGTTTCTAACGGATCAATTATAGCATCTGTCCACAATCGTGCGGCTGCATAATAAGGAGAAACTTGAGCATCGTAACGCGCTTTAATTTTATCGAATAATTCTTTTTCTTTTGATTCGTTTACAATTTCGCCTTTTGCTTTAAGTGATGAGGCCTCAATTTGTGCCAAAACTTTTGCAGCTTGTATGCCACCCATAACTGCCAATTCGGCACTTGGCCAAGCAAAAATTAAACGTGGGTCGTAAGCTTTTCCGCACATAGCGTAATTACCGGCTCCATATGAATTACCCACTATAACTGTAAATTTTGGAACTACCGAATTTGAAACTGCATTTACCATTTTGGCGCCGTC
This sequence comes from Flavobacterium sp., assembly GCA_043738775.1. GTDB lineage: Bacteria > Bacteroidota > Bacteroidia > Flavobacteriales > Flavobacteriaceae > Flavobacterium. Next base: position 2,283 of record JAYUFJ010000396.1, read on the forward strand.
TTTAATAATTCCTCCATGTTCACTTTTCGAACCTACCATAAAACCAGTAACATCTTGCACAAAAACTAACGGAATTTTCTTTTGATTGCAATTGGCAATAAATCGGGTAGCTTTATCGGCAGAATCCGAATAAATTGCACCTCCAAATTGCATTTCACCTTTTCCGTTTTTAACCACTTTACGTTGATTGGCAATTATTCCTACTGCCCAACCATCAATTCGAGCATAAGCTGTAATTAAGGTTTTACCATAATCGGGTTTGTATTCATCTAGCTCTGAATTGTCAACCAATCGATTTACAATTTCATACATATCGTATTGTTCGGCTCGTGATTTAGGTAAAATTCCATATATGTCAACTTCGTTAAGTGCTGGTTTTACTGGTTTTATTCTGTTGAAACCCGCTTTATCAAAATCACCAATTTTACCAATTATACTTTTAATTCGGTTTAAAGCATCTTTATCGTCTTTTGCTTTATAATCGGTAACGCCCGAAATTTCGCAATGAGTTGTTGCACCTCCAAGAGTTTCGTTATCAATGGTTTCGCCTATTGCAGCTTTAACCAAGTAGCTTCCTGCTAAAAAAATACTACCAGTTTTGTCCACAATCATAGCTTCGTCGCTCATAATTGGCAAATAGGCACCGCCGGCTACACAACTACCCATAACTGCGGCAATTTGGGTGATTCCCATACTGCTCATAATAGCATTGTTTCTAAAAATACGTCCAAAGTGTTCTTTATCTGGAAAAATTTCATCCTGCAAAGGCAAATAAACTCCTGCAGAATCTACTAGATAAATTATTGGAAGCCTATTTTCCATTGCAATTTCTTGCGCTCGAAGGTTCTTTTTTCCTGTTATAGGAAACCAAGCACCAGCTTTTACTGTGGCATCATTGGCAACTACAATACATTGTTTACCAGCAATATATCCTATTTTTACAATAACACCTCCCGATGGGCAACCGCCATGTTCAGTATACATTCCATCGCCTACAAAAGCACCAATTTCAATTGATTTTGATTTTTCATCTAACAAATAATCAATTCGTTCACGAGCCGTCATTTTTCCTTCACTATGTAATTTTTCGATGCGTTTTACTCCACCACCCAATTTAACCTTGGTAAAGCGTTGTTTTAAATCAGAAAGTAGTAATTTATTGTGGTCTTCGTTTTTGTTGAAATTAATATCCATATTTTAGTTAAAATGATTCTTCTTATTAAGATTGCTAATGTACTAAAACCATTTCAATTGATAAAAGTGAAACTTCAATAATACTATTTTTAATTGTTAATAAAAATAAAAAAAAAAATTAATTGTTAATGCTAATTTAACATTGGATGCATATTTTTGCAAAAATAAATAATAATCAAATGACTTTAAACAATATTTTACAATTTTTAGTTCCTAAAGACACTAAATTTT
>JAYUFJ010000397.1:0-3703 GCA_043738775.1 Flavobacterium sp.
GTGGTGTGGGACAAATTCTGACTCAAATATGCAAAATGAAAGATGCCAAAGTAATTGGTTTATCAAGAAATGAAAGCAAACTAAAAATAATTACAGATAATAAAGCCGATTTTGCCATTCCGTTGAACGAAAATTGGAAACAAAAAGTTTTAGAAATAACCAATAATAAAGGTGTTGATGTTGTTTTCGATAGCATTGGTTCAACTTTAATGGATAGTTTTGAAGTTACTAAAGAATGTGGTACAGTTGTTTTTTACGGAATGAGCGGTGGCGATCCAGCGCATATTGATCCAAGAATGTTAATGGACACCAGCAAAACCTTGACTGGTGGCGATTTGTGGAGTTACATCAACTCGCACGAACAACGAATTTCCCGATCTAAACAATTATTCGACTGGATTATAAATGGAATTATTGTTATTGCAGAACCTGTAAAATTCAAATTAGCTGATGGAAAAAAAGCTCACGATTTTCTAGAAAACGGAAATAGTTCAAGCAAAGTTTTGTTAATTCCTTAAAAAAAATGAAAAATATAATTTCTCTATTATTATTTGTAACTACTTTTCAAATAAACGCACAACACGAAAACCATAAAATGAGTTCAGACAAACCGTCAACGCACGGAATGTTGCTTTTTGGTAGCGAGAAAATTTACGCATCTCACTTGCCAATGTTTCATTCGCCACACGATTATCAAATTATTTTGGAATTGGAATTATCAAAATTCGATAAGCAAAAATATGTTTCGGATAAAAACAAAAATTCAAATTATACGACTTATACCATTGAACCCGAAAAATTTGTTTTACCCGATATGATAAACAATCCCAAACCATTCAAAGTGAACTTGTATCGTGGACATTTTGAACGTGGCGGAATTGAGATTTTAAAAAACATAACTGTAAAAATCGTTCAAATCTTATATTTCAAAAAATTTAATTCAGAAGAAAAGAAAGCCAAATCAACCAATTTTATAGTTTTCGGAAACGAAAAAGAACAATTTTTGATTCACGAAATAACCAACAAACCCGATTTTGAACAAATTATTGAAGTGAAAACCAATTTGAATTTATTCGTAAAAAATGATAAAACAGCAATAGTAAACTTAAATAATTTAGATAATAATCCTATTGGAATTAGTAGCAATGAAGTTTTAATAAACGAAAAACCAATTGTTTTATTGAAGCAATTGTACTTAGAATTTGACGATTTAAAAAACTAAAAAATGCACATTCATTGTTTACAACACGTTTCTTTTGAGAATCCTGGAACCATTTTAGAATGGATTTCCAATAACAATCATACAATAAGTTATACTTATTTTTTTGAAAAAAATCCAGTTTTACCAACTTTAGATTCGTTTGATGCTTTACTGATTTTAGGCGGATATATGAATGTAAACGAAGAAGAAAAATTTCCTTGGTTAAAAGTCGAAAAAACATACATAAAAGAAGTTATCAAAAAAAATAAAAAGATTTTTGGTATTTGTTTGGGATCGCAATTATTGGCTAACGTTTTAGGCGCAAAAGTAGTTCAAGGTCAACAAAAAGAAATAGGGTTTTTCCCGATTACATTTTCATCGGAAGCAAAAAACAATTCGATTTTTAATCATTTTCAAAACGAAACAACGGTTTTTCATTGGCACAGCGAAACTTTTGAAATTCCAGAAAAAGCCGTTCGAATAGCAAGTTCAAATGCTTGCGAAAATCAAGGTTTTATGATTGAAAATCGGATTATGGCTTTTCAGTTTCACATCGAAATGGATGATAAAGTGATAGAATCCTTGATTGAAAATGAACCTGAAGAAATAGCAGAAAAAGGAAATTACATTCAAAATGCAAATGAAATTAAAAGTAATTTCGACAATTTAAACCAAAATAAAAACGATTTTTTTAAACTTTTAGATACATTTTTTAAAAATGCTTTATAACGATATTATTGGAACCATTGGCGTTGGGTTAATCTTGATTGCCTATTTTTTAAATATTTTTTCATTGATAGAAAAGGACGGAAAATTGTATTTTGCAATGAATATTTTAGGCGCAAGTTTGGCTTGTTACGCCTCATTATTAATTAATTACAAACCCTTTATAATTTTAGAAGGGACTTGGGTAATTGTAAGTATATTTGGGTTTTTAAAAGTTTATAAAAATCGTAAATTATGAAAAAAATCAATCTAACAATTTTTGTAGCAGCAACAATGCTGTTGTTTGCTTTCACGATTAACAAAGCCATAAATTGGCAAATAAAAGATGGTTATGATTTAAAATTTTCGGGCACGAAAGTAGAAGGAAATTTTGAAAAAATAAAAGGCGACATTATTTTTGAGGAAAACGATCTGGAGAATTCAAAATTTGATTTGAAAATAGAAGTCGAATCAATTGCAACGGGAAATTGGTTAAAAAGCCGACACGCAAGAGGTGACGACTGGTTTGATGCTGAAAAATATCCAAATATAAAATTTGTATCCAATAAATTTTCAAAAACTACAACTGGTTATTTGGTAAATGGAACCTTAACTATGCACGGAGTTTCGAAAGAAATTGCAATTCCGTTTACTTTTTTAAATGCTGTTTTCAAAGGTATTTTTTCTGTAAACAGAATGGATTACAAAATTGGAACAATGGAAGGAATGTCTAAAAAAGTATCAAACGAAATTAAACTCGACATTTCAATTCCTGTAGTTAAAAAGTAAAATTATATAATTTAATAAAAAGGTTCTAACTTAAAATTAGAATCTTTTTTTTGGCGTGTTTTGACTAACTTAAAGCGTTAAACCACCACTAAAAAACCTGACTTTTGTTCGCAATTTTGAATAATCCAAATGAATAGCACACACAAAAAATGTATTAAAAAAAGTTAGAATAGTTACTTCAAAACTATTCTTAATTGCAGTAAAACATACATTTTCTCAAACAATTGACACCTTGAGTGTGGCAAAATGTATTGAACTTGCGACAAAAAATAATCAAAACCTTTGCAAACAAAGTAGTGCGTAAAGTAGGTAAGAAGTAAAAAATTAAAAAGCCTTTGCTCTAAATTAAGAACAAAGACTTTTAAAAATAGTAAACTTTTATTTAAACAATTCCTTGAGCCAACATAGCATCGGCAACTTTAACGAAACCTGCAATATTTGCGCCTTTTACGTAATCTACATAACCGTTTTCTTCTTGTCCGTATTGTACACACGAAGAATGAATGTTTAACATAATATTTTTCAGTCTTTCGTCAACTTCTTCTGAAGTCCAACTTAAACGTAACGAGTTTTGTGACATTTCTAAACCAGAAGTGGCAACACCACCGGCATTAGATGCTTTACCTGGGGCAAATAAAATTTTTGCTTTTTGAAATACAATAACCCCTTCAGGTGTAGTTGGCATATTAGCTCCTTCGGCAACACAAATACAACCGTTGGCTACTAACATTTTTGCTTCGTCTTCGTTTAATTCGTTTTGTGTTGCACAAGGTAATGCTACATCACATTTCACTTCCCAAGGTCGTTTGTTGGCTACAAATTTTGCATTCGGATATTTAGTAACATAATCGGAAATACGAGAATAGTTTACGTTTTTAATTTCCATTACGTAAGCTAATTTTACTGCATCAATTCCGTCGGCATCGTAAATATAACCCGACGAATCGGACATTGTTACCACTTTTCCACCCAATTGAGTAGCTTTTTCAGCAGCATATTGAGCTACAT
>JAYUFJ010000398.1:0-3701 GCA_043738775.1 Flavobacterium sp.
GCAAGAAAACGGATATAAAATTATAGAAAAATGCTTTTTAAAATCAAATTTTGAGAATGAATTTGAAATGAAAATTTTAACTCTTGAAATAAATTTTAAACAAATACGTTTAAAAAATTTTACAGGCACAATGCTATTGCATCAACTAAATAATAGCACTAAATTTATGTCAAAATGGATTGAAGAAAAAAATAAAAAAAGCAGTTTTAAAAACGATTAAGTTTATAAAACTGCTATCATTAACAATTAAAAACACTATCTTAATGCAAAACTTGTTTTAGAAACTAGTTCGCCTTTGTCAAATACATTTACAAAATAAGTACCACTTTCTAAATCTTTAACAGGTAAATCTTCCGAAATTTCAATATTTTTATTATCGTAATTAACAGTTTTTGCAAAGCTATAAGTTAAAGTGTTTTCACCAAAATTCTCTACTTTTTTCTCTCCTAAAACGTTGTTATTACTGTCTATAACTTGTACACTATAAACTTTGTCCCCAGGTGTCGCTACTGCATTTTCAGCAATTGTAAAACTTACTTTTAAAATATCTGCTTTTCGAGCTTTTTCAGTATCAATTTGCTTGCCCGAACTTCGTTGTTTATAGGCAACAGTTTTTAAGTTTGAAACCGTTAATTTTTGTGCTTTGACAACAGTTTTACTTAAATCTTCATTTTGAGTTACTAATGTTTCATTGGTTTTTTTAACTTCAACTGTAATGTTTTGGATACTATCTCGCTGTGCAACCAAAGTTCCGTTTTGAGCTTTTAAAGTGTCGTTTTCAGCAATTAAATCTTTCATTTTATTCTCTAATGCAAAATATTTACTTTTGTAACGATCCACTGTAGCAACATCGCCTTTTGATTTTTTTAATTCGGCAATCAAACCGATTACTTTGTCACGTTCGGTAACTAATTCGGCAGACATCGAAGTTTTATCAGCAATTGCAATGTCATAAGTTGCTTTTAAAGTTTCAAAATCAATAAGCAATTTGTCCTTTTCGGATTTTGTAGACTGAACAAGGGTCACCATTCTTTCAGTATCACTTGAGGCCTTAAAAATATAGAACACAGTTCCTAATAATAATAAAGACAATACTACGACAGCTGTCTTTAAGGTCTGATTTTGTTTTTGCATTTCCATAATTATTTGATTTAATTGATTAATACTCAAGGAAAACGTTGTAATTTTTATAAAAGTATTTTTTTAAGTTAAAATTATGATTTTTAACAGTTTATATATTTATTTCTCAAAAAAAAATCCCACTTTTTTCAAAGTAGGATTAGTATGTTTAAATTATTTTTAATTATGCCAACATGGTAACTGGGTTTTCTAAAAACAATCGCAATGTTTGCAAAAATTGTGCTCCAGCTGCTCCATCGACTGTTCTATGGTCACAGGCCAAGGTAACTTTCATTGTATTACCAACTACAATTTGTCCATCTTTTACAACTGGTTTTTCGATTATAGCACCGACAGATAAAATTGCAGAATTTGGCTGGTTTATTATCGAAGTAAATTCAGTAATACCGAACATACCTAGATTGGAAACCGTGAACGTACTTCCTTCCATTTCAACTGGTTGAAGTTTTTTATTTCTTGCTCTTCCTGCTAAATCTTTAACGTTAATTCCTATTTGTGATAAACTCAATTGATCTGTAAACTTCAAAACAGGAACTACTAATCCATCGGCAACGGCAACGGCTACACCAATATTTATATGATGATTAATAGTAATTGAATCTTCGCTCCATTGCGAATTTACTTGTAAATGTTTTTTTAAAGCCATCGCACAAGCCTTAATTACCATGTCATTAAATGAGACTTTTGTATCTGGAATAGAGTTTATAATGCCACGCGACTTCATTGCTTCATCCATATTTACTTCAATAGTTAAGTAAAAATGAGGTGCAGTAAAAATTGATTCCGACAATCGGCGCGCAATTACTTTTCGCATTTGCGAATTTTTTACCTCTTCGGTAAATACTTCTCCAGATGGAATAAATGGTTGAACATTTGCTTCATTACCAGAAGTTGTTGGTTGTTGAATTGGAGTAGAAATAATATTTGGTGAAAAGTTTTCAACATCTTGTTTTACAATTCTACCATTTTCTCCTGACCCTTTTACTTGGCTCAATTGAATTCCTTTATCTTTGGCAATTTGTTTTGCTAATGGCGAGGCAAATATTCTGTCGGTTGATTCTAGTGCTGGTAAAGGAACACTTGTTGTAGGAACTTCAATTTTTTCCGATTTAATTTCAGATTTAATTTCAGATTTTACTGTTTCAGCAGTTCCAAAATTTTCAGCTATACCTGAAACATCCGTTCCTGCTGGTCCAATTATTGCCAAAACACTATCTACTGGCGCTGTTTCACCCTCGTTAATACCAATAAATAAAAGTGTTCCTGAGTTAAATGATTCGAATTCCATTGTTGCTTTATCGGTTTCAATTTCGGCTAAAATATCACCTTCTTTTACCGTATCGCCTACTTTTTTTAACCAATTTGCAACAGTTCCCGTAGTCATTGTGTCACTTAATCGAGGCATTGTGATTACCTTTACACCTGCAGGGATATCGGACTTATGATTTGGTTCACTACTGCTATTAGAATTTGGGATTTCAACAGTGGTATCTTCTGGTTTAAAAATCGTTTCTTTGCTAATTAAACTTGAAATATCTTCACCTTCTTTTCCAATAATAGCCAAAAGTGAATCTACTGGAGCCGATTCGTTAGCAGGAATTCCGATATATAATAAAGTACCTGAATTGAATGATTCAAATTCCATAGTAGCTTTGTCGGTTTCAATCTCGGCTAAAATATCACCTTCTTTTATAACATCACCTACTTTTTTAAGCCAAGTAGCGACTGTTCCTTCGGTCATTGTATCGCTTAAGCGAGGCATTGTGATTACTGTTGCCATAGTTATAGTCTGTGAGGAATAAATGGATAATTTTCTTGTTCGTAAACCACATCATACAATTGTTGTACTTCTGGAAATGGAGATTCTTCGGCAAATTTTTCACACTCTTCCACTAATTCTTTTACACGATCATCAATTGCTTGAATTTCTGCTTCTGTGGCGTATTTTTTTTCTTTTATAATGTCTAATACTTGAGTGATAGGATCAATTTTTCTATATTCTTCTACTTCATCTTTTGAACGATACAATTGAGCATCAGACATCGAATGACCTCGATAACGATAGGTTTTCATTTCCAAAAAAGTAGGTCCGTCGCCACGTCGTGCTCTTTCGATTGCTTCGTACATTGCTTCAGCAACTTTAATCGGATTCATTGCATCTACTGGACCACAAGGCATTTCATATCCTAAACCTAGTTTCCAAATATCTGTATGGTTTGCAGTCCGTTCAACTGATGTTCCCATTGCATAACCATTATTTTCACAAATAAAAACCACTGGTAATTTCCATAACATTGCCATATTAAAAGCTTCGTGAAGAGAGCCTTGACGTGCAGCACCGTCACCAAAATAAGTCATAGTTACTCCACCTGTTTCAAAATATTTATCGGCAAAAGCCATACCAGCTCCAACGGGTATTTGTGCTCCAACAATTCCATGACCTCCAAAAAAACCTTTTTCTTTAGAAAAAATATGCATTGAACCACCCATTCCTTTTGATGTTCCTGTTACTTTTCCCATTAATTCAGCCATAACTCGTTTGGGATCAACACCCATTCCTA
>JAYUFJ010000399.1:0-3698 GCA_043738775.1 Flavobacterium sp.
CCGGGTTTAATGTTTGCGTTATCAATTACATCACTCCTCTTTAAACGTGCTGTAACTGTCGAATCTACAATAATTGTCCGAACCAAATCACCTACATCGGCAGTTTCGCCACCAGTACTATGAATTGTAACTCCGAATATTTTTAACTCTGAAATTAATTCCTCGGTTCCATTAATAATTGCCGATAATACTTCGGCAGGAATTAAATTTTTATTTCTACCAATTGTCGATGAAAGCATAATATTATCGGTTGCTCCCACACAAATTAAATCATCAATATTCATTATTAAAGCATCTTGAGCAATCCCTTTCCAAACCGAAATATCTCCTGTCTCTTTCCAATAAGTGTAAGCCAACGATGATTTTGTTCCTGCACCATCGGCATGCATTACCAAGCAATAATCTAGGTCATTGGTTAAATAATCTGGTACAATTTTACAAAATGCTTTTGGGAAAAGTCCTTTATCAATATTTATTATTGCTTTATGTACATCTTCTTTTTCGGCAGAAACACCTCGTAATTTGTATCTATTAGTTGAATCTTGACTCATTTTTTGCAGTTAGTTGTGTTTTGCAAAGATACTTAAATTTAAATTTGATTTTTAAGCAATGGTTAAAGTTTGATTAGTTTTATTTCGATATAAAAAAACTTCAACTATAAAATAAAATCAAAAAACCCCATAAAATAATTTTATTAAAAAGTATTGAAAACTATTACTATTTGAACAATCAAAACTTACTTTGAATACTTTTAATGTTAAAATTTAAAAAAAAATCAAAAAATACTATGCGCGCATAATAAATATTTTATATCTTTGAATTTATGAAAATAGAAACTATCGATTTTACATTACGTAACACTTGGCAAGCTGTATCTCGAATGTACAACGAAGAAGCATCAAAATTTGAAGGTTCTATGGCAATTGGTTTCGCACTTTTAAGCATCGATAGAGAAGATGGAACACCATCGAGCAAAATATCATCACGAATGGGAATGGAAGCCACAAGCTTAACAAGAACATTGAAAGCATTGGAAGAAAAAAAATTAATAACTCGCAAAAAAAACCCTCACGATGGTCGTGGTGTTTTAATTTATCTTACCGATTTAGGAAAGGAAAAAAGAGCATTATCCAAAGAAACTGTTTTAAAATTTAACGAAATAATTAAAAAAAACATACCTCAAGAAAAATTGCAACATTTTTTGGAAGTTTCAGAATCGATAAATGAATTAATTTTGGAAAAGAAAATATTTTAGAAAAAGTAACTATAGAAATTGTAAAAATTTAATAAGAAACTATTGTACTAAATAAAACTATACAACATACATTTAAAAAAAATGAAAAGAAACATTAAAAAAGTAGCAGTAATTGGTTCTGGAATTATGGGGTCGGGTATTGCGTGCCATTTTGCAAACATTGGAGTCGAAGTATTACTTTTAGATATAGTTCCAAACGAATTGACCGAGATTGAAGCAAAAAAAGGAATGACTTTAGAAAGTAAAATTGTTCGTAACCGATTGGTTAACGAGCATTTAGCAAATTCATTAAAATCAAACCCATCGCCAATTTACAGTCAAAAATTTTCAAGCCGAATTACTACAGGAAACACTACTGACGATATGGCAAAAATTGCCAATGTTGATTGGATTATCGAGGTAGTTGTAGAACGTTTAGATGTTAAAAAAATAGTTTTCGAGCAAATCGAAAAATATCGTAAACCAGGAACTCTAGTAACTTCAAACACTTCTGGAATTCCAATTCATTTTATGTCAGAAGGAAGAAGCGAAGATTTTCAAAAGCATTTTTGTGGTACTCATTTTTTCAATCCAGCTCGTTATTTGAAATTATTTGAAATTATTCCAGGACCACAAACTTCAAATGAGGTTTTAGATTTTCTTACTATATATGGAGAGAAATTTTTAGGTAAAACATCAGTAGTTGCCAAAGATACCCCAGCATTTATTGGAAATAGAATCGGAATTTTCGGAATTCAAAGTTTATTTCATTTGGTAAAAGAAATGGGATTGACTATTGAAGAGGTTGATAAATTAACCGGTCCAGTTATAGGTCGCCCAAAATCGGCAACTTTCCGAACAGTTGATGTTGTTGGTCTAGACACTTTGGTTCACGTTGCCAACGGAATTTATCAAAATTGCCCAAATGATGAACAACACGAATTGTTTAAACTTCCAGAATTTGTTAATAAAATGATGGAAAATAAATGGTTGGGAAGCAAAACAAAACAAGGGTTTTATAAAAAAGTTGATAAAGATATTTTGTCTTTAGATTTAAATACATTAGAATATCGAGCTGCAAAAAAAGCTTCGTTTGGAACCTTGGAATTAACCAAAACTATTGACAAACCAATTGACAGATTCAAAGTTTTAGTAAAAGGAAAAGACAAAGCTGGAGAATTTTATAGAAAAAGTTTTTCTTCACTTTTTGCTTATTGCTCCAACCGAATTCCCGAAATTTCAGACGATTTATACAAACTTGACGATGCTATGAAAGCAGGCTTTGGTTGGGAAAATGGTCCTTTCGAGATTTGGGATGCTATTGGCGTAGAAAAAGCAATCGAAATGATGAAAACAGAAAATCAAACACCTGCAAAATGGGTTTTGGATATGTTGGCATCAGGATGTAAAAGTTTTTACTCTGTAAAAGATGGTGCAACCCATTATTTTAATATTTCAAATAAAATACAAACCAAAATTCCAGGACAAGATAGTTTTATCATTTTAAATAATATTCGCGAAAGCAAAAAAGTTTGGAGCAATTCGGGTGTTGTGATTCAAGATTTGGGTGACGGAATTTTAAATTTAGAATTTCAAAGCAAAATGAACACCATTGGTGGCGATGTTTTAGCAGGAATCAATAAAGGAATTGATTTGGCAGAAAAAGAATTTCAAGGTTTAGTTATTGGAAATCAAGGAAGCAATTTTTCTGTAGGAGCCAATATTGGAATGATTTTTATGATGGCCGTTGAGCAAGAATACGATGAATTAAATATGGCCATTAAAATGTTTCAAGATACAATGATGCGCGTACGCTACTCCGGAATTCCAGTTGTGGTAGCGCCACACGGAATGACATTGGGCGGCGGATGTGAAATGAGTATGCACGCTGATAAAGTGGTTGCAGCAGCCGAATCGTATATAGGATTAGTAGAATTTGGCGTTGGAGTTATTCCTGGTGGTGGTGGATCTAAAGAAATGGCATTACGAGCATCAGATTTATTCCGAAAAAACGATGTAGAATTGAATGTTTTACAAGAATATTTTATGACCGTAGCAATGGCAAAAGTATCTACTTCTGCTTATGAAGCATTTGATTTAGGAATTCTTCAAAAAGGAAAAGATATTGTGGTTGTCAACAAAGACAGACAAATTGCCGAAGCTAAAAAACACGCCTTGTTATTAGCAGATGCAGGTTATACACAACCAATTCGTCGAACCGATGTAAAAGTTTTAGGAAAACAAGCCTTAGGAATGTTTTTAGTTGGAACTAATCAAATGGTAGCTGGAAAATATATTTCCGAACACGATATGAAAATTGCAAATAAACTAGCCTATGTTATGGCGGGTGGCGATTTATCCGAACCAACACTTGTTAGCGAACAATATTTATTGGATATTGAACGAGAAGCATTTTTGAGTTTATGTACCGAAAGAAAAACTTTGGAACGTATTCAGTTTATGT
>JAYUFJ010000400.1:0-3696 GCA_043738775.1 Flavobacterium sp.
CGGTAAGTATGCCTTTGGGCGGATATTTAAAATCGACAAAATTATTGCCTGGATTGCATTTTGCCAAGGGCGAAGTTATTGCCGTGATGGAAGATCAGCAATACATTCAGTTACAACAAGATTATTTAATTACAAAATCAAAATTAAATTTTGCCGAAAAAGAATTTTTACGCCAAAAAGAACTTAACCAAAGTCAAGCCAGTAGTGACAAGGTTTTTCAAATGGCAGAAGCCGAGTATAAAACCTTGCGAATTACGTTAAGTGCATTGGCAGAAAAATTAAAACTGATAAATATAAACCCAAATAAATTAACGGAGAATTCTATTTCTAAAAGTGTAAATATTTATGCTCCAATCAACGGATTTGTTTCTAAAGTGAATGTAAATATTGGAAAATATGTAAATCCTAGCGATATTTTATTTGAATTAATAAATCCGTCAGACATACATTTGAACTTAAAAGTTTTCGAGAAAGATGTTACAAAATTAAAAATTGGTCAGCAACTTTTGGCCTACACAAACAACGATACTAGTAACAAACATTTATGCGAAATTATATTAATTAGCAAGGATTTAAATGCAGAACATACCGCAGATATACATTGTCATTTTGAGAAATATGATAATAATTTGTTGCCTGGGATGTATATGAATGCCGAAATTGAACTAAAAACCAATAACACATTCACCTTACCCGAAGATGCAGTTGTAAATTTTGAAGGTAAAAATTATGTGTTTGTAGCGCATGATAAAAATAGTTTTAAAATGACAGAAGCCCAAATAGGCAATACCGAAAATGGTTTTATCGAAATTTTAAATGCTACTGATTTTAAACAAAATAAAATTGTTACAAAAGGAGCATACACTTTATTAATGAAATTAAAAAATAAATCAGAAGAGTAATTCACACAAGTAAAAACATTTTGAAAAATAATTTATTTTGAATAATAAGTAATCAAAATTTAAATTTTAAGATTTTAATAATAATCAAAACACTAATTTTGCAAAAAAAAATGAAAATCAAAACAAAAAACTTATTTAAATTTCTTGTCCTTTTTACAGCAATTACATTAATTAGTTGGGGTTCTTGGGGACACAAACACATTTCGCACGCAGCGGTTTTTGCTTTGCCAGATGATATGAAATCGTTTTATTACAATCATATCGATTTTATTACCGAAGAGTCTGTTGTGCCAGATGTTCGAAAATCAACAATGAGTGACAAAACTGAAGCTCATAGACATTACATTGATATTGAAGGCTTTAATAATACAATGATTGATAGTTTTCCTAAAATTTATTCAGAAGCAAAAATAAAATTCACCGAAAAATTGTTGGATGAACAAGGAATTTTGCCTTGGCATATTACCGAAATGATGGAAAAATTAACCAAAGCATTTCAAAATAAAGACAAATCGCAAATTTTATTTCTTTCGGGTGATTTGGCACATTATATTGCCGATGCGAATATGCCTTTGCACACTTCAAGCAATCACGATGGGCAATTGACCGATCAAAAAGGAATTCATAGTTTCTGGGAATCTCGAATTCCTGAATTATTTGGAGAAAGTTATAATTTTAAAGTTGAAAAAGCCGAATATATCAAAGATGTTGCTTCACAAACTTGGTCAATTATTAAAAAAAGTCATTCGTTAGTAGAAACTCTTTTACAAGTTGATAGAACTACAAAAGCAACTTTTGATTTTCAAAAATTATATAAAAAAGATGACAAAGGAGAGTTTGTTTTGAATAAATACAAACAAAAAATTCAATCCAATGAATATGCCGAAGCCTTTCACAAAGCCTTAAACGGAATGGTTGAAAATCAAATGCGCAATTCGATCAAAGACGTTGCTGATTTTTGGTACACCGCTTGGGTAAATGGCGGAAAACCAAATTTGGATGATTTGGATTCTAAAGAATTAACCGAAAGCAATACCGATCGATTCAAAAAAGAAGTCAAACTTATAGAGAAAAACGGTAAACTTTTTGGTTTAGAATCTGGAAAAGAGAATGATTGATTTCTAAATAAAAAACTCCCGAATAATTAATATTCGGGAGTTATCAAGATATATTTTAATAAATTATCCTCTAAAATAAACGATACCTAATGTTACTGCAATTTGCCCTATCCAAAAAATAAACATCCACTTAACAATATCTGATTTGGTTTCTGCCAAATCAATTTTGGTAGCCAAAATATCTTTCTCTTTTTCGATTGACCTTTCTACTTTATTTTCAACATACTCCGTTAAGGCTTTTGCTTCATTTTCACCAAGCTTACCTTTCAATATATTATACATTTCAATACTAGATAATGCAACCATAATGTATTTGTTTTATACAAAATTATAAAAAAAAATTATTAATACCATTTTTTATATTTTTTTTTATTTTAATCCTCCTAAACTCTGCTCAATTGTAGCTATTTTTGCCAAAGCATCGGCTTCTTTTTTAAGCTCACTTTCTATAATTTGGGGCTTGGCATTTGCAACAAATTTTTCATTTAATAATTTAACCTGAACCGATTTTAAAAACCCCTGTAAGTAAACTAATTCTTCTGAAAGTTTTGTAATTTCTGCGGCAACATCAATGTTTCCAGCTATTGGAATAAAATATTCGTTCGAATTAACTCGATATGAAAGTGCGCCATCTACTTTTTCAAAAACGTATTCCATCGAAGTTATATTTCCAAGTTTTAAAACTACTGAATCAAAATAAGTTGATGTTTTATCATTATTTACAATTTTCAAATCAATTGCATCTTTATTTGGAATATTTTTTTCTTTTCTAATAGTTCTTATTCCTGAAATTACTTCAATAGCTTGTTCAAAATGGTCAATTAATTTTTTGTCAAAAGGTATTATTTCTGGATAAGTAGAAATAATTAATGCTTCATTTGGGGTTCTTACTGCAATTAAATGCCAAATTTCTTCGGTTAAAAAAGGCATAAACGGATTCAATAACTTTAAATTATTTTCTAAAATTTCGATTGCTTTATTGAAAGTTGTTTTATCAATTGGTTGCTGATATGCAGGTTTTATCATTTCTAAAAACCACGAACAAAAATCGTCCCAAACCAATTTATAAATTGACATTAATGCTTCGGAAAGTCGGTATTTTTCAAAATCATCTTCTAATTTTAAAAGAGTTTCTTGAAATTTGGCTTCGTACCATTCTATTGCTACTTTTGATGATTCGGGTTGAATAATATCTGCAACTTTCCAACCTTTTATTAATTTAAACGCATTCCATATTTTGTTTGAAAATGCTTTTCCTTGGTTACATAATTCTTCATCAAACATAATATCGTTTCCTGCCGATGCGCTCAAAAGCAATCCAACACGAACTCCATCGGCGCCAAATTTTTCTATTAATTCCAATGGTTCGGGCGAGTTACCTAGTGATTTTGACATTTTTCGTCGTTGTTTATCACGAACTAAACCTGTTAAATAAACATTGGTAAATGGTTTTTCGCCAGCATATTCGTATCCTGCAATAATCATTCTAGCTACCCAGAAAAATAAAATGTCTGGTCCTGTAACTAAATCATTAGTTGGATAGTAGTATTTAAAATCTTCATTTTCGGGGTTTGTAATGCCACCAAAAACTGCCATTGGCCAAAGCCACGAAGAAAACCAAGTGTCCAATGCATCTTCATCTTGACGAAGTGCCGAAAGTTGCATTATTAAATTGC
>JAYUFJ010000401.1:0-3691 GCA_043738775.1 Flavobacterium sp.
ACTACAAAATCTTCTTTTCCATCACCATAAAAATAAGCTGGTATTTGTTGTCCCCACCATAATTGACGTGAAATATTCCAATCGCGAATGTTTTCTAACCAATGTCGATAAGTATTATTAAAACGTGATGGGTACAATTTAATTTCATCCGATTCTAAAACAGATTTTATAGCTGGTTTCACCAAATCTTCCATCTTTAAAAACCATTGGTCGGACAATCTAGGCTCAATTACGGCTTTGGTTCTTTCGGATGTTCCTACTTTGTTAAGGTGCGATTCTGTTTTGGTTAAAGCGCCAATTTTTTCTAATTCTAATGCAATTTCTTCACGAACTACAAAACGATCTTTGCCTTGATAATGAAGCCCAAAACTATTTAAAGTGGCATCTTCATTGAAAATATCAATAATTTGCAGGTTGTGTTTTTCGCCCAACATTTTGTCATTCATATCATGGGCTGGGGTAACCTTTAAGCAACCAGTTCCGAATGCGATATCTACATATTCATCTTCAATTATTGGAATTATTCTACCCGAAATTGGAATTATTGCTTTTTTACCTTTTAAATGTAAAAATCGTTCGTCGGTTGGGTTGATACAAATTGCCGAATCTCCAAAAATAGTTTCTGGTCGAGTAGTTGCGACTGTTAAAAAATCTTCAGAATTTTCAATTTTATACTTTATAAAATATAATTTTCCCTGTCGCTCTTCAAAAACTACTTCTTCGTCTGAAAGTGTTGTTTTGGCTTCTGGATCCCAGTTTACCATTCGGTAACCTCGATAAATTAGCCCTTTATTATATAAATCTACAAATGAATGTATTACCGATTCTGACATGTCGGGATCCATTGTAAATTTGGTTCGTGACCAATCGCAAGAACAGCCTAATTGTTTTAATTGTTCTAGAATTGTTCCACCATATTTTGTGGTCCAATTCCAAGCGTGTTTCAAAAATTCTTCTCTAGTTAAATCGTTTTTGTTGATTCCTTCTAATTTTAGTTTGGCAACTACTTTTGCTTCGGTAGCAATTGATGCGTGATCGGTTCCTGGAACCCAACAGGCATTAAAGCCTTTTAATCGGGCTCGACGAATTAAAACGTCTTGAATGGTGTTATTTAACATGTGTCCCATGTGTAAAACTCCTGTTACATTTGGTGGGGGAATTACAATGGTATAAGGCGTTCTATGGTCGGGTTTGGATGTGAAATAATCGTTTTCCATCCAGTAGGCGTACCACTTATTTTCTATTTCTTTGGTGTTTAGGGTCATTGTATTTTTTTATGTGTTTGATAGTAACTTTAATGACAAAAAACAATCTTTTTTATTAGCCCCGATTGCAGCGGTATGCTTGTTTTTTTTAACAAGCATTTAGCGAAAAGCGGGAACTATTTTAATTAATAATAACCCGAGTTGCTGCTTCCAAAAAAAATGTGGAATGCTTTTTGATATTGTTGCAAAAGTAGTGATTATGTAGTTTTTAAAAAAATTAAGATTTATAATTTTGAAATTAATTTAAAGTGTGTAATTTTACTTACGAATTGTAATGCTAATTAAGATGAAAAAAATAGTTTTTTTGGTTTTGTTGATGGTAAATGGTTTTGTTTTTGCGCAAGTTGGTGCCAAAATTGAGTTTAAAAATTCCGATAATACTATTGATTACGGAACGGTTAATAAACAAGATGATAATGGTGTTCGATCGTTTGAGTTTACAAATACTGGCGACGAACCTTTGATTATTACAAATGTTCAATCGACTTGTGGTTGTACTGTGCCTACCAAACCTAAGGAGCCAATTATGCCAGGAAAATCAGATAAAATTGAGGTAAAATACAATATGAATCCTGGGCCTATTCGTAAAACTATTACGGTTGAAACGAATGCGAAAAATTATCCAAACGGTCAAGTTGCATTAAAAATTAAAGGTGAAGTGGTTATTAAAGAGGAGGTTAACCTTTTAAAGAAAACCAAAACAGGACCAATGCAATAATTTTTTTGGATTTTAGAATTGATAGATAAAATATAAAATGTTTATTTTTTTTATAAAATACTTTTAAGTTGAAATTTAAATTTTAAAATTTGACCCTTTCTTTCTACTTCAATTTTAATCGTTTTATCATCTTCGGATTTTAATAGTTCGTTAATTTCTTGCAATTTTATATTGGTAGCATCGGTGCCGTTTATTTTTAACAAAGTATCATTTTTTAATAGTCCGCATTGTTCTGCTGGTGAATTTTTACGAATATTTGATATTACAAAAACTGGTTTGAGTTCAAATTTAAATTGCAAATTGTTTTTTACCTTTTCTCCATTTCCATCATACAAATTGTTGCTTATTGCTGGATTATTCTCAAAGGATTCTCTAGTCCATTGTAAACCTTGATGTTGAACCTCAATTCCGGACATGTTAAATGAAAAAGGCTCATTATAATTACTGTTTTTTTTAAGGTATAAATAATTGTTACTATAGTCAAAAACAAGGTTAAAACGCTTCAAAATTTCGTTTCCCAATGAGCCAACTCTATTTTGAGCTAAATCAACACTATTTGTAATAACCGAATCTGGAAATGAAGTTATCGGATTTTCGATTTTGAATTTATTAATTTCAAACGATTTTATTCGACCACGCTTTCCAAAAACATCACCGTTTAAACCTTTTCCTAAAAAATCATCAATATTTTTTGTTGGAATTTTGATATTATTGTCACGCTCTTTAAACAACCAAAGAGCATCACTATTGCCTGTATCGATCAATAATTTAGAGTTTAAACTTTCATTATTATTATCAAATGTGATTAAAGATTGTAAATAAGGTTTATTTTCAAAAAAGGATATTGGAATTTTCAAGTAGTTTTTTTCAATTTTTTCAATTTGTTTTTTTAAACCTAGAAATATGCTTATCCTTTTTGAAGAATAGTTAATTTTAATTGGATTGTTTTTAAAAAAATGATATCCAATAATTCCATTAACAGGAATTCCAACTTGTGATGAAATATTAATTTCTTGGTCTAGTACTAAATAAATAGTGTGATTATCATCTACATAATTTTTAATGGCTAATTTATTATTTTTACAACGATAAGCATTAAAATCTTCTTTTTTTCCAAAACCTTTCATTTTAATGGCTTGGCTTTGATTGAAAATTACTTCACCAGCATCATCCAAGCTAAAAATTATTGTTTCTGAAACTCCTGTATCCAGTAAAAAATTCATTTTGGCTCCGTTTACTTCGATAGGAATTATAATTAAATTATTAACCATTTCAAATGGAATAGATAATTTAGTGGTAGTACCTAAAAATTGAAATCCGTTTTGAGCATTCGAAAATTGAAGAATAAATGAAATATACAGAAAGTAGTTTTTTATCTTCATTAAAATTTATTTTTTAAATAAATTTAGCAAAAAAATCAATCGAAAATTCGTTTAAATTAATTTATTTCAATAAAAATTCGCAAATTTGCATATCAAAAAAAATAAACATGCCACAAGTATCAAATAAAGGAAAAAACATGCCCGAATCACCAATTCGAAAATTGGTTCCGTTTGCAGAAATTGCAAAAAAGAATGGCAACAAAGTATATCATTTAAATATAGGTCAACCCGATATTAAAACGCCCGAAGTAGCTTTGAATGCTGTTAAAAATGCTGATATAAAAGTATTAGAATACAGTCATTCGGCAGGTTTTGAAAGTTATCGA
>JAYUFJ010000402.1:0-10218 GCA_043738775.1 Flavobacterium sp.
GCACCTACAGAGGCAAAAATAATTACATCTCCTTTGTTAAGTTGGTGTTGGTCAATTTTTCTATTTATTATTAAGTCGTATAAAGTGGGAATTGTAGCAACACTTGAATTCCCTAAAGTATTAATACTCATTGGCATAATGCCTTTGGGTGGTGATTGCTTATATAATTTATAAAAACGATGAATTATGGCCTCATCCATTTTTTCGTTTGCCTGATGGATTAATATTTTTTTAATATCGCTAATATTAACTCCACTTTCATCCAAGCACTCTTTCATAGCTTTTGGGACTTGGCTTAATGCAAATTCGTAAATTTTTCGTCCATGCATTTTTATATAACGAACATCAGCACAATGATTTTGATTGAATGATTTTCCGAAAAACAAAAAATACCCTTCGTCATAACTAAATGTTGCAGTTGCGTGTGCTAAAATTCCACCCTCGTCGTTAGTGGCTTCAATAATTGTGGCGCCAGCTCCATCAGAATAAATCATCGAATCTCTATCGTGAACATCAACAACTCGTGACAAGGTTTCGGCACCAATTACTAGACACTTTTTCGCCATTCCTGCCTTTATAAATGCTTTGGCTTGAATAACGCCTTCTAACCAACCCGGACAACCAAATAAAATATCATAACCAACACATTTTGGGTTTTTAATACGTAAACTGTATTTGACTCTAGTGGCCAAACTAGGTAAAATATCCGATTGGATTGCTCCTTTTCGTACATCACCAAAATTATGTGCAAAAATAATATAATCCAATGTTTCAGGGTCAATATTAGCATTTTGAATAGCTTTTTTTGATGCTTCAAATGCTAAGTCCGAGGTATTTAAATTGTCATCTGCATATCGTCGTGCTTCAATTCCGGTTATATCTTTAAATTTTGTAGCAATCACATCGTTCGGATAGGGAAACTTTGTTCCGTCTTCATTTAAAAAGTCATGTTGTGCAAATTCTAGATTAGTTATTGAGTTGGTTGGAATATAACTTCCCGAACCTGTAATTTTTATATTCATAACAAAAATGTAAATTATTTGTAAAATTATAAATAAATTTAACAAAATACACCAAAATTATTATATGCACGCATACTATTGCGAATTTGTAAATTAATGGGTTATAAAAATGGAGTATTTATAATTAATTTGCGTTATTCAGAATTTTAATTTGCATAATTGTAGAAAGACTCAAGGCTTGTGTCTTTATTTTCTCGGCATTTTCACCTTTAAAAAGTTCGTTTACGGTTGTATTGAAATGATTAATCCATACATTAAACAATTCGGGTGATAGATATTCTTTTTTATTAATATCTAAATGAATGTTAGTAAGATTTTTAGTGTATCCACCAGTATTAAACAACAATTGTGACCAAAAAGTAACTAAAATAGGTAAATGATCCTCAATTTTTATTTTAATTATGTCGGTAAAAATATAACTTATTGCCTTGTCTGAAAGTAGTTTTTTATAAAATTCATTTACTAATAAATATAAATCGTCTTGGCAGTGAATATCATTCATAATAAAAGGTTACAATTTTATTAACTATTAAAGTTTTTTTTAGTAAAAAAGTTCAAGACTTAAACCAAATCTTGAACTCTAAACTTTTAAACTATTTTTACATGTAAGCTTCAATAGGGGCGCAACTACAAACTAGGTTTCTATCGCCATACGCTTCATCAACTCTACGAACGGTTGGCCAAAATTTATTATCAGCAATATAATCTAAAGCAAAAGCAGCTTGCTCACGGGTATATGGAAAAACCCATTCATTGGCAGTAACCATAGCTAAAGTATGCGGTGCGTTTCTTAAAATATTATTTTCATCGTCTTTTGTTGAGGTAGAAATTTCATTTCTAATTGAAATCATTGCATCACAAAAACGATCTAATTCTGGTAAATCTTCACTTTCAGTTGGTTCAATCATCATAGTACCTGCAACAGGAAAAGAAACTGTTGGCGCGTGAAAACCATAATCCATCAATCGTTTTGCTATATCTGTTACTTTGATTCCGTTTTCTTCAAAGGCACGACAATCAATAATCATTTCGTGAGCAGCACGACCCATTTCTCCTGAATATAATATTGGGTAATGATCTTCTAAACGGGCTTTCATATAATTGGCGTTTAAAATAGCGTATTTAGTAGCATTGGTAACGCCTTGGGCACCCAACATACAAATATATCCATAAGAAATTAAGCAAACTAGTGCCGAACCATAAGGCGCAGCTGAAATTGCAGTAATAGCTTGCTCGCCACCAACAGGAATAATAGGATTTGTTGGCAAAAATGGCACTAACTTATCGTTTACACATATAGGTCCTACACCTGGGCCTCCGCCACCGTGAGGAATTGCAAAGGTTTTATGTAAATTTAAATGGCAAACATCAGCACCAATTGTAGCAGGATTTGTTAAGCCTACTTGTGCATTCATATTTGCACCATCCATGTAAACCAAACCACCATTGTCGTGAATGATATTGGTAATTTCGATAATTGAACTTTCAAAAACGCCGTGAGTTGATGGATAAGTAACCATCAATGCGGCTAAATTATCTTTATTGGCTAATGCTTTTTCTTTTAAATCTTCAACATCAATATTACCTTCGGGAGTAGTTTTGGTAACTATAATTTCCATTCCACACATTGCTGCCGAGGCTGGATTTGTTCCGTGTGCAGATGATGGAATCAAACAAATTTTTCTATGAGTATCACCACGAGACAAATGATACGCCCGAATGGTCATCAAACCAGCATATTCGCCTTGCGCACCAGAATTTGGTTGCAAAGTGGTACCTGTAAAACCAGTAACAACGTTCAATTGTTGTTCTAGTTTTTTTAACATTGTGGTGTAACCTTCAACTTGATTTAAAGGTGCAAAAGGGTGAATATTATTCCAAATTCCCATAGAAAGCGGCAACATTTCTGCGGCAGCATTTAATTTCATTGTACAAGACCCCAATGAAATCATAGAATGATTTAAGGCCAAATCTTTTCGTTCTAATTTTTTAATGTAACGCATCAATTGACTTTCCGAATGATGGTTATTGAAAACTTCATGTTGCAAGAAAGTTGATTTTCTTTCTAAATTTCCTATGTTTTGGTTTGAAGTTAATTCAAAAATTTGAAAAGAAGATTTACCAGTTGCTTCGGCAAAAATTGCTATTATTTGATTAATATCGGCAACAGATGTTGTTTCGTTTAATGAAATTGAAATTGTTTCGGCATCAACATAATAAAAATTCACTTCGTGCTTTTCGGCAATCTCCTTTACTTTTTTTGCATCTGCTTTAACCGAAATCGTATCAAAAAATGCTGTATTTGTTTGATAAATGCCCAATTTATTCAATGCATCGGCAGTAGTAACAGCACTTGCATGCACTTTATTTGCAATGTATTGTAAGCCTTTTGGTCCGTGATAAACTGCGTACATTCCTGCCATAACGGCAAGTAATACTTGTGCTGTACAAATGTTTGATGTTGCTTTTTCACGTTTAATATGTTGCTCACGAGTTTGTAAAGCCATTCTCAACGCACGATTTCCGTTGGTATCAATCGTAACGCCAATAATTCGTCCTGGCATCGATCGTTTGTATTCTTCTTTAGTTGCAAAAAATGCTGCATGAGGACCGCCATAACCTAATGGAATTCCGAAACGTTGTGAAGTTCCTACGACAACATCGGCACCCATTTCACCTGGAGAAGTTAATTTTACTAATGATAAAATATCAGCTGCAACAGCAACTTTAATTTCGTTTAATTTAGCTTTAACAATAAAACCTGAATAATCATAAACTTGTCCGTATTTACCAGGATATTGAAGTATTGCACCATAAAATTCATTCGAAAAATTGAAATTTTCGTGATTGCCAACAACCAATTCTATACCAATTGGAGTTGAGCGAGTTTGTAAAACTGATAATGTTTGTGGCAAAATTTCTTCGGAAACGAAAAATTTATTGACATTATTTTTCTTTTGATCACGTGTTCGAACATCAAATAACAATGCCATTGCTTCTGCAGCAGCGGTAGATTCGTCTAATAAGGATGCATTTGCAATTTCCATTCCAGATAATTCGATAACCGTAGTTTGGTAATTTAAAATAGCTTCTAATCGACCTTGAGCTATTTCGGCTTGATAGGGTGTGTAGGCGGTGTACCAACCTGGGTTTTCGAAAATATTACGCTGAATAACTGCAGGAACAACCGCAGGATGATAACCCAAACCGATGTATGTTTTGAAAACTTTATTTTTTTTACCCAGTTCAGAAATGTGATTTAAATATTCATATTCCGACATTGGATCGTCCAGTTGTAATTCGTTTTTTAAGCGAATATCCGATGGGATTGTTTCATAAATCAATTGATCTAACGAATCAACTCCTATTGTTTTTAGCATATGAGGCAAGTCGTTGTTACCAGTTCCAATGTGTCTTAAAGAAAAAGCGTCTGTTTTCATTATAAATTTAAATATAGATAGTTGTGTGTAAAATGTAGTTGCGAATAAAATTCAAACTGAATGCAAAAGTAATTATTAATACTCTAAAATAAGATTAAACAAGGTGTAATTTTTTGCCGTTTTTTTAACTTTTTATGCAGGTTATCAACAATATGATTAAATTTGTTCAATGACAATTTTAAAACGATTTTTCGACTTTTACATAAATTCTAGCATCCAAGTTGGGTTGGCCGTTTTTGGATTTTCGAAAATAGTTGCTTTACATTTTAATAAAAACTTTAATTTTACTTGGTTTTATTTCGTTTTTTTTTCCACAATTGTTGGCTATAATTTTTTAAAATACAATGCAGTTTTTACAAGTAGAAATCACTACTTTTTAAAAAAATACTTTTCTGTTTTTATTGTTTCCATGATAAGTTTTTTATTGTCTATTTATTTCTTTATCTGCTTGAAATTTGAAATAAAAATTGGGGTTTTGTTTTGCTCGTTTTTAGTTATTTTATATCCCTTTATACGGCGATTTTGGTATTTAAAAACGGTTTGCGTTGCAATTTGTGTTACTGCTTTTGTTTTTGTGCCGTTTTACAACTTTATCCTAGATTTTTTTAATGGTAATGGAGTTGTAATATGCGAATTTTTTTTTATGATAAAACTATTTCTTTTTATTTTAGCTTCAATGATGCCTTTTGAAATTTATGATTCTCAATTTGATGATAAGAAATTGCAAACAATACCTCAAAAATTTGGAATTACTGCTACAAAAGTTATTGGTTATTTTTTGATTTTAGGTTTTGTTTTAATTAGTATTTACTGGAAAGAAAATTTAGAAATAGATTTATTTATTGCTTTTTTAATGCTTATATCAATTTTCTTTTCAAACTTGAGTTGTTCAAAGTATTTTTGCAGTTTTTGGGTTGAAATTATTCCATTCTTTTGGTGGATTTTATTAGTTTTCTGCTAATTTTTTAATAAATTTATTTCTCTCTACAATAAAATTAGTTAAATAGTTTTTCAAAATAATTTTATCAAATAATTTACCAAAAACACCAAATGGAGTTTCATAGTTTATAACATCTTTCATAATTACAACTCCGTTTTTATCTTGAAAAAAATGTTCGTGTTTGAAACTCTTAAATTTACCCGAAATCATTTCATCTACAAAATGTGTATAAAATTCCATTTCAGATATTAAACTTTGGTGCGTTAAATAAATTCCAAAATGTTTGCCACGCCAAGTTACGGTTTCGCCATTGTTTATTAAACCCGAAGTAACGCCTGCAATTGCAGTTTCTTTTGATTTTAATGTCGATTGCTTGTGGATATCTATGTTTCTGTTTAGGTCGAAAACTATATTTAAAGGTGCTTTTATTTTTGTTATTAATTTTATCGTTGTCATATTATTTTTTTATTATATAAAATTATTTTGAAACGACGTAAACTATCGATAATTGTAAGTACGATTGTTATAATTATCAATGTTTGAAACAGCTCTACTTTCATTTTAAAAAGAGTTGTAATAATTATTTGGGGCAATATTAGCAATGAACCAATAAGAATGCTTGTTTGTAAATTCCCTATCCAATTTAAAATTGTTTTAACATTGAAAGTTTTTAATAAAATGAAATTTAAAAATAAAAGTAAAATATTAATAAGTACAATTTTATAAAAATTATAAAACTTTAAATTAAGTTGAAAATTTAAATAGTGAGTAATAATGTAACTTGAAATTGTGATCCCTATAAAAATGTAAATAAAACGATATTTAAAATCAAAATCTGGAATACATTGTAGATATATTTTTTTTCTTTCCTTACTTGGTACAATAACTTTTCGATTGTATGAAATTAACTTGTATAGTTTTCGTAAAAAATAATTTAATGGCTTCCAATTACCAACTTTTTCAATCCATGGAAACGAAAATCCAATCACTTTCAATAAACTATCTATGCCGTAAAGCACTGTTTTGTTTTCGTTGTTTACCAAAGCAATTTCATTCGATGCCCTTTTTATATCTATAAATTTGTAATCTTCTGTAGATAATTGACAATAAGGTTTTTTGCCGTTTTCGTCTAACATTCCAGCACGAATGAAACCTTTTGTGTATAAGCTGCAAAGTGGACATTCGTCGTCAAAGAGAAGCGTTTGGTTTTTTAAAGTTTTCATATTTTAAAATTTTTTTTCCTTCAATAGTAATTTTTGAACCTATTGCCAAAAAAGTTGATGCGTGTTTTAAATTTTGTAAAAATGCAAAATCACTTCCATAAACACTTTCAAAATCGACTTCAATTTTAGTTTCAATAACATCCAATTGTTGCCATCTTGGATGTGTAACTTGGTATTCTATTGTTTTATTATCGTTGAATTTGGTATATCCAAAATAATGCTCGGTTATAAATTCAGCTTCAGAATCAATTTCTATAGCAATTGGATTTTTAGAGGTTTTCATTTCTATTACATTCCATTTTTTATTTTTTTTCCATTCATAACGAAACGATTTTTCAATTTCATTATCGGTTGTTGAATTTCTCATTTTTAAAGTTTCGTAATGTTCTTTGTACAAAGTATTTGCAACTAGTGTTATTGCATGTTTTGGCACAATTTCTTTAATAAAAACTACGCCACGTTTCCAGTTTCCATTTTCAAAACGTTTTACATAAAATCGTAAATTAACTTCTTCAAAATTAATATGGTACGGAATTTTTACACCTAATACTTTTACATTTTCGAACATAAAACCTATTAAACTTATATAACATTTGCCGTTCCATAAATCAATTTGAGTTCCCGTTGGAATGTGTTTTTTCAATAATTCTTGGTCAATTTCGTAATTGATTAATGCTAAATTGTTCCATTCTGCAGTTAAAAAACTCATCTATTCATTTTTATTTAATTATTTTTAATACCAATCGACCCAACCAATTGTCCTTAAATTCAGTTGCTTTTTCAAGCATATAATCTGCTTTTAATACAAAATCGTATAATTTAGTAGTTTGATCGATAAATTGCTCTGTTTCTTTTGAGTAATTGTTATCAATACTTGATACTTCTTTTAATACTTTTAGGGCTGGTTTTATTTCGCGCTTACTTCGTTCTCTTGCTATTTTTACAGCCAATTCATCTAAATCTTTTTCCGATGAAAAATATTCTCTTCGTTCACCGGCCTTGTATTCTTTGTAAACAATTCCCCAATCAATAAGTCCTCTTAAATTCATACTTGCACTACCGCGAGATATTTGTAATTCGTCCATAATATCTTCCATCGAAATGAGTTCACTACTCACCATTAACAAAGCGTGAATTTGTGCCATTGTTTTGTTAATTCCCCATTGACTTCCTAATGCTCCCCAAGTTTGTATAAACTTATTTTTTGCTTCTTTAAATTCCATAAGCAAAGATATTAAATATTTTTAAACTTTCAATAACAATTGAAAGTTTATTAATAATTTATTAATAATTTATTTTAGACCTTTAATTTTAATTAGGGTTATTTTAAAAGATTTAAATTTATAAAAATTTACTCCCAAATGAAAAGGGTAATAAATCGGATATAGAATTCGATTTATATACTTCTCCTTTTTCACCCATAAAATAAATTTCTATTGGAGATTCTTGTTTTGTTTCGTATTCGGAAATTGATTGTCGGCAAGAGCCACAGGGTGGAATAGGAGTGGTAGAAACAAAAGTGTCCGAAGTGGCTGAAATTGCAATTTTTAAAATTTTTGCATCCGGATACATTGCACCAGCATGATAAATGGCCACGCGCTCTGCACAAAGACCAGATGGATAGGCTGCATTTTCTTGATTCGATCCTTGAACAATTAAGCCGTTATTTAATAAAAGTGCTGCACCAACACGAAATTTTGAATAAGGAGCATAAGCCTTTTTACGAATCTCAATTGCTTTTAACATTAAGTTTTGAATCTCAATAGGTAATTCACTTTGATTTTCAAAAACCATTACAGTACTAGTTTTAGTAATTTCTGTCATAAATATTAGAGGAAAAAAAATCCAAACTCTAAATTAAAGTTTGGATAGTTAAAAGTTATATTTTTAATTAATTGTTTTCATATTTATCACCAAAGTTGAAAGTCAATGAAAAACGTAGCGTATTTTCTAAGGGGTTTTTAACTTTTGATGCCGAGAATAAATATGATAAATCAACTTTTACAACATTGTATTTAAAACCAGCCCCGAGTGTAAAAAACTGTCTTGCGCCTTTACTTGGATTTTCATTAAAATATCCCAATCGAAATGCAAATGAATCTTGGTACAAATACTCAATAGCTCCCGAATAAGTAATTTCTTTTAATTCTTCACTAAAACCTCCTGGTGCATCACCAAATGATTTAAAAATTCCAGAAACCCAACCAATTTTTCTGTAACGATCGTAGGCAATTAAAGCATCGGCATTATTTACAACGCCATCACCATTTTCGTCAATAACTCCTGTTTCAGGCGGAGTAGGTACTAATAGTTTTGATAATTCTGTACTAATAGTTACTTTATTATAATCGTCTAATATAAAATCGAAGGCGCCACCTAAACGAAGATTTGCAGGTAAAAAATTCGAGCCAACGTCGGTTGTATTCAAATCATAATTGATTTTTGGACCTAAGTTTTGAAAATTGAAACCTGCTCTAACTCGGCCATTAAAGTCGTTAAAAGCAATTTCATCCGAATGATAAAATCCAGAAACATCAAATGCGAAAGAGTTGGCTGCCTTACTGCTTTGTCCATCAGTAGGAATTCTAAGATTAGAGCTTATAAAACGAAACGCAACCGACATTGCAAATTTTTCGCTCAACTTTAAGGCATAAGAACCATCAATTGCAAATTCGGCTGGTTTTACAACTCGGGCAACTTCTTCGGCGGTATTGCGTAATTCAATTTGACCCAAACTAAAATAGCGAATGCTTCCTGCAAAAGCACTTTTATCGTTTAATTTGTTAAAATAGTTTAATTGTCCTAACGAAATATCATTAACCAAACTAGTTAAATAAGGCGTATAGCTTACTGCAAAACCTTGTTTTTCTTCTGAAAATGCATATTTTGCTGGATTCCATTGTTGCGAAAATGCATCGGTTGTTGTAGCCACTCCTTGATCGCCAAGACCTGCGGCTCTTGCATCGGCTGCAACTAGTAAAAATGGAACTCCAGTAGTGATAACTCTTTCTTGAGCATTGGACACAAATGCAATAAATAATATTGCAATTAAAACAATTTTATTCTTTTTCATATTCATAAATAATTGTTGACAAATATAGTATTTAATTAAAGTATTACAAGTTTTTCTATTTTTTCCGATTTTTGATCACTAATTGTTGATCGTACTGTAAGTTTGTAAATGTAAACACCTTTACCAATTGCATCTCCAAAATCATCTTTTCCGTCCCAAGTAATTTCTCGAGATAAAAAACCAGTATTAGTAACCATTTCGTTGATGCTTTTTACCACTTTACCAGTTATTGTCATTATTAAAACTTGAACTTCAAGTGGTTCAAAGGGTTTGTTGTGCGAAAACCAAAATTGTGTATAATTTACAAACGGATTTGGATAGTTTAAAACATTCGTTAAACTCAAGCCATCATCGCCAACTACTAGAAATTGAATTTCTTGAGTAACAAAATTATTGTAAACATCCCAGGCTTTGAACTTTAAGGTATGTAAACCAATAGAAAGGTTTCGTAATAAAAACCTAATTTTACCTTTTTGATAATTATTTAATTCAGTTTCATAATAATCGTTTAATATATAAG
>JAYUFJ010000403.1:0-10213 GCA_043738775.1 Flavobacterium sp.
ATCATTTTAGGGGTCGTTGCAGCATTTATTATTTTATTAGTAATGCTTAAAAAATCGGGAAAAATTGGTAATAGTGATGAAAGTATTGAGGTTGAAACTGCCAAAGTTGACGAAATTACTATTGTTGAAACCGTTTCGGCAACAGGAAAAATTCAGCCAGAAATTGAAGTTAAAATTGCATCACAAGTATCGGGTGAAATAGTTGCTTTACCTGTAAAAGAGGGACAAGTAATTAAAAAAGGGGAGTTATTAGTTAAAATAAATCCCGATTTATATACCTCTGGTGTCAACCGTTCAGAATCTAATTACTCTGGAACTAAATCGGGTTTGGCCCAAGCCGATGCCTCTTTTAAAGAAGCTCAAGCCAATTACGAACGAAACAAAACTTTATTTGACAAAGGAATTATTTCTAGAGCCGATTGGGACAAAGCCTTAGCATCTTTTGAAGTAGCAAAAGCCAGCAAACAAACAGCTTATTTTAATGTACAAAGCGCCTCGGCAAGCGTAAAAGAAGCCAAAGATAATTTGGGGCGAACAATGATTTATGCTCCTGCAAGCGGCACAATTTCTGTATTAAATGTTGAATTGGGCGAACGTATTTTAGGAACACAACAAATGAGCGGAACAGAGTTAATGCGCGTGGCAAACCTTGATAATATGGAAGTTGAGGTAAGTGTTAACGAAAACGACATTGTAAAAATCAATATCGGTGATGAAACTAAAATTCAAGTTGACGCTTATCTTAAAAAGGAATTTAAAGGCATAGTAACGAGTATTTCAAATTCGGCAACATCAACAACTACAGCCGATCAAGTTACTAATTTTAAAGTGAAAGTTCGAATTTTAAAAGAATCGTATCAAGATTTATTAACCGGAAAACCAGCAACATATTCGCCATTTCGACCAGGTATGACAGCAACGGTTGATATTGTTACTACTCGAAAAGAAAAGGTAATTGGTGTGCCAATAAGTTCTGTAGTAATAAAAGCAGATACTTTACCAAAGCCAAAATTTGAAGTAAAAGACGAAGAAAATGCGGATAAGATTAAAACGAAAATTGATAAAAAACTCGAATGTGTTTTTGTAAAAAATAATGGAAAAGCAAAAATTAGAATTGTAAAAACAGGAATTCAAGACGATACTAATATTGAAATTTTATCGGGATTACAAAAGGGTGATGAAGTAATTACTGGGCCTTATGTAACTGTTTCTAAAGATTTGAACTCGGGAGATAAAGTTAAGATTTTGGATTTGAAAACTAAAAAATAGTTTCATTTTGAATTATAATCAGTAAATAAACGCATAAAATTTTAATATACGGCTTTTGAACTATATTTTAAACATAGAAACTGCTACCAAAAATTGTTCGGTAAGTTTGGCGTTAAATGGGCGCACAATAGCTTTGCGAGAAATTGCAGAACAAGGATATTCGCATGCCGAAAAACTACATGTTTTTATTAATGAAATTATGAGCGAAGTTGGAATTTTATTCTCCAATTTAAGCGCTGTCGCCGTAAGTCAAGGGCCAGGTTCTTATACAGGTTTGCGAATTGGTGTTTCTGCAGCCAAAGGTTTTTGTTACTCCTTAAATATTCCTTTAATTTCAATTGATACTTTAACTAATTTGGCAAATAAGGTTAAGGTTGAAAAAGGCATTTTAATACCAATGATAGATGCAAGGCGAATGGAAGTTTATAGTGCTGTTTTTGATTCAAATTGTAAAATGATTCGTGAAGTAAAATCGGAGATTTTAGACGAAAACAGTTTTAACGATTTTGAAGAAACCATTTATTTTATTGGCGACAGTAATGAAAAAGCAAAAACTATTTTAAAAAAAGTAAATTTTGTTTTTTTAGATGATTTAGTGTATCCATCTGCAAAAGAAATGAGTAAATTATCATTTCAAAAATTTAAAGATAATTGTTTTGAAGATGTAGCTTATTTTGAGCCTAACTATTTAAAAAATTTTATGATTACCAAATAAAAAAATCACGCCTTTCGAGCGTGATTTTTGTTTTATTTATTTAAAATTAATCTGCCGCTTCTTCCACTTTGTCAGAGGAATTACCTGTTAAATCATTAAATTTATCTTTAACTTTCTCGACAGCACTATCGGCAAAATCGTGAGCTTTATCTGCAAATTCTGAAGCTTTTGTTTGAACAGTTTCCATTGCATTATCAATTGCTACGGTTGCTCCTGGAATGTATTCTGCTACCTTTTCTTTTGCTGATTCGGTAAATTCTTCTACTTTATCAAGTACCGGACTTGCAACTTCTTTAACTTTATCAATCGCTTCGTCAATAAAATCATCTGCTTTTTCAATTACAGTATCAACTGTTGATTTTGTTGGTGTCGTACCAGATACTTCTTTTGATCCAGAACCAAATAAATTTTTAAAAAACCCTCCTAAACCCATAATTACATATTTTTAGTTATTAATAATTACTGCAAGTTTACAAATATTTTTCTACAAATATGAAATAAAAAATAATTGTTTATCTTGCAAGAAATTATTTTTAAAATCTTAATTAATCATTTTCTTATGAAAAAAATTTTCCTTTTAATTGTTCTATTTTGTTATTTTTTAGGATTTTCTCAAGTAATTAATGATACTATAAGTTCAAAACGATTAGGCGAAACGAGAAGTGTCACTATTTCAATTCCCGAATCGTACAAAAGCAATACAAAAAAAACGTACACCTTACTAGTTTTACTTGATGGCGATTATTTATTGGATCCATTTTTAGGAGTTTTAAAATATGGAAATTATTGGGACGATTTGCCTGAAACGATAATTGTAGCATTAAATCAAAATAAAAAAGAAGAGCGTTTTGATGACTGTAATTGGAATGATATTGGGTTGTTAACTCCGAAATCACAAAAGTTTTTAGACTTTATAAGTTCCGAATTGGTTACTACTATGTCAAAAAGATACCGATTGAATAATTTTAAAATTATTGCAGGTCACGATTTAACTGCAGGCTATATAAATTATTTTCTTGGTAAGGACACTATATTTAACGGCTATATTTCGTTAAGTCCAGAGTTTTCACCTGGAATGCAAAAAAAAATAATAGAAAAATTATCTCTTTTAAAACAGAAAACATTTTATTATCAAAGTACTGCCGATGGTGATACTAACAAAATGAAAGAGGGTGTTAAAGCACTTGATGTAGCTTTAAAAGCCAATCCAAATGTTAATTTAATTTATAAATTTGATGAAATTCAAAATGCATCTCATTATTCGATGGTTGTAAAAAGTATTCCAAATGCTTTGTATTTCTTTTTTGATGGATTTCAACCCATTTCAAACGGAGAGTACCAGGAAAAAATACTTCCTTTAAAAGACGGTTTTGCTGACTATTTATCAAAAAGATCTGAAAATATTGAAAAAGTTTTTGGTTCCAAAATGAAAATGCGCTTGAGTGACTTAAAAATAATTGAATCGGCAATTGTTCGTAATAAAGCTTACAATGAATATGAGCCGTTGGCAGTTTTGGCAAATCAATCGTTTCCAAAAGCCATGTTGGGCGAATATTATTTGGCGCAATATTATGAACGAAAAGACGATATAAAACGCGCTGTAAAGTCATATCTTGCCGCTTTCCAGATGGATGAAATTGGAGACTACACCAAGAAAATGATGATGGATAAATCGGAATCGTTTAGAGATCAATTAAAAAAAGAAAAAGTAAAAGAAAACAGTAAGAGTAAAGGTAAAAAAGGTAAAGTCGAAGATGTTCCAGTAGAAACTATACCTACCGAAGCTATACCTACTGAAGTTACTCCAACCGACGCAGTACCTAAAGAAGAAACCCCTTCAACTGAAACTCCAGCTTTTTCAAACGAAAAAAAACCTGCCGATCCAAAAAAAGAATAAAAAAACACTGAATTTAGTCCAAATGTCGAAACTTAAAACATCCTTTTTTTGTCAAAGTTGTGGTTCGCAATACGCCAAATGGCAAGGTCAATGTAATGCTTGTAAAGAATGGAACACAATTGTTGAAGAAATTATCCAAAAGGAAGAAAAAGCAAACTGGAAATTACCAACAACAGAAGCTAAAAAAGTAGCAAAACCTTTAAAAATTGTTGAAATTGATTCGGCTCTCGAAATACGAATGGACACCTTTGACGGTGAATTAAATCGTGTTTTGGGCGGTGGAATAGTGCCAGGTTCTTTAATATTATTAGGCGGCGAACCAGGAATAGGAAAAAGTACTTTATTGCTTCAAATATCATTAAAATTACCTTACAAAACATTGTATGTTTCGGGCGAAGAAAGTCAAAAACAAATTAAAATGCGCGCCGAGAGAATTACTTCAAAAGGAGATAATTGCTTCATTTTAACAGAAACAAAAACTCAAAATATTTTTCGACAAATTCAAGAAATTGAACCCGAAATTGTAATTATTGATTCAATTCAAACCTTGCATACCGATTATATCGAGTCATCACCAGGAAGTATTTCACAAATTCGAGAGTGTACCGCCGAATTGATAAAATTTGCAAAAGAAACCAATGTTCCAGTAATTTTAATTGGACACATAACCAAAGATGGAAGTATAGCAGGGCCTAAAATTTTGGAACACATGGTTGATACAGTACTTCAATTTGAAGGCGATAGAAACCACGTTTACAGAATTTTAAGATCTTTAAAAAATAGATTTGGTTCAACTGCCGAACTTGGTATTTATGAAATGTTAGGTTCGGGTTTACGTGAAGTTTCTAATCCTTCGGAAATTTTACTTTCGCACCGACAAGAAGAGTTATCGGGAACTGCAATTGCCTCAACTTTGGAAGGAATGCGACCGTTAATGCTTGAAATTCAAGCCTTGGTAAGCTCGGCTGTTTATGGAACGCCTCAACGAAGCACAACAGGTTATAATGCCAAACGATTGAATATGTTATTGGCAGTTTTAGAAAAAAGAGCAGGTTTTAAACTAGGAATGAAAGATGTTTTCTTGAACGTAACTGGCGGTATATCGGTTGATGACCCCGCAATTGACCTTGCAGTTGTTGTAGCCATTTTATCATCCAACGAAGACATTGCTATTTCAAAAGATATCTGTTTTGCTGGTGAAATTGGCCTTTCAGGCGAAATACGACCTGTAAACCGAGTGGAACAACGCATTCAAGAAGCCGAAAAATTAGGTTTTGGAACCATTTACATTTCAAAATACAATAAAATTTCGAGCAAATTTCCGGGTATTAAAGTAGTTATGGTTTCTAAAATTGAGGAAGTCGTGGAGTTTTTGTTTGGGTAGAAAGAAAAACAACTTTTAAAACCTTTTCCTTATCTTTGCAAAAACTTAAATCTCAATGCCCAAAATAGGCACTATTATTTTACCTGATTTTCCGCTTTTACTTGCGCCTATGGAAGACGTGAGTGATCCACCTTTTCGTAGATTGTGTAAAACCCACGGAGCCGATTTGATGTACTCGGAATTTATTTCGTCCGAAGGGTTAATTCGAGATGCGATTAAAAGCGTTCAAAAACTCGATATTTTTGACTACGAACGTCCTGTAGGAATTCAAATTTTTGGAGGCGATGAGGAGGCGATGGCACTTTCGGCTAAAATTGTTGATGCAGTTCAACCAGATTTGGTCGATATAAATTTTGGTTGTCCTGTTAAAAAAGTGGTTTGTAAAGGTGCTGGAGCTGGTGTTTTAAAAGATGTTGATTTAATGATTCGATTAACAAAAGCTGTAATTCGAAGCACCAATTTACCCGTTACTGTAAAAACTCGTTTGGGTTGGGATGAATCTTCTATAAATATTGATGAGGTTGCCGAACGACTGCAAGACATTGGTGTTCAAGCATTAACGGTTCACGCTAGAACGCGTGCCCAAATGTATAAAGGGCATTCCGATTGGTCGCATATTGCACGTGTGAAAAATAATCCAAGAATTACAATGCCAATTTTTGGTAATGGTGATATTGACAGTCCCGAAAAAGCATTGGAATATAAAAATAAATTTGGATTGGACGGTATGATGATTGGTCGTGCCGCAATTGGGTATCCGTGGATTTTTAATGAAATAAAACATTTTTCTGCAACAGGCGAACATTTGGCTTTACCTACAATGAACGACCGTATTGAAGCTGCTCGAAACCATTTAACTTGGAGTATGGATTGGAAAGGTGAAAGACTAGGAATTGTAGAAATGCGACGTCATTATACCAATTATTTTAAGGGAGTGCATTCGTTTAAAGAGTACAAACAACGCCTTGTTACCTTGGATTACGCTACAGAATTGTTTGCACTTTTAAATGAAATTGAAGAAATATATTCGGATTATCAATTTGCTTAAAGCTATTTGGTTTTTTTTACAAAATGAGTCAAAAGTACAATTCCTTGTCCATTCAATCGTCCTTCAATTTGCTCTGGGTTGTCACGAACTAATGTGATTTTATGAACTGCATCGCCACGTTTTCCGGTAAAATTAGCACCTTTAACTTCTAAATCTTTTACTAAAACTACCGAATCGCCCGTTGCTAAAATAGTTCCATTACAATCACGATGTAAAATTTTTTCTTCTTTTTCTTCACCTTCCCCAGTTTCTTTTGCCCAAGACAACGCATCACTTTCAAGATACATCATTTCAAGCAAATTGTTTGCCCAATCGTTATTTTTTAATCTTGATAACATTCGCCAAGCTAAAATTTGAACCGGTAAATTTTCATTCCACATACTGTCGTTAAGGCAACGCCAAAAATTTGCATCAGTGGTTTGTGGATTATCTATTTGATTGGCACAATTTTTACTTATTAAAACACATGTTCGTTCGGATTCCATTTTATCTGGCGCTACATTATAAATTACTAAATCAGTTGTAACACCCGATAATTCACATTTTGATTGACTTCTTTGTTGTAAAATTTCTTTTAAATAACTCATTGTTTTTTTTGTTTTATAAAAAAATCTTTGCCAAATAGTTTTTGGCAAAGATTTCAAATCAATTTTTGTAAAGTCTATAAGTTGAAAGAAGCTCCTAAATTAAAAACAAACTGGTTGTTGTAGTCATTTGCATCTTTATTATATCGAGCCAAAGGAAATGCAATTTCGGTGAACACTCCAAAACCATCTGTAAAAAAATATCTTGCTCCCAAATGCGCTCCAAAGTTTTTTAATCCTAAATCTAAACCTGGATAAATATCAAGTTTGTCATCAATTTTTAAAACGTTTCCTATGTTTGCATTAAAACGAAGTTTTGCATCAAATTTATCTTTAAAATCAATATCGGCGGCATTGCCGTTGCTTGCGCTTAATAAAAAGTTAGTTGTTGCACCAATAGACATATTTTCGCCTATTCCATAATCGTATGATATAAATATACCTGTTCCACCTTTTTGAATATTGGCTCCCACTTGAGCTTTGCTGTCTTCTTTTCCTTTATAGGCTTGAGCATTTGCAAAACTTACTGTTACTAATGCTACAAATAAAATTATTTTTTTCATCTCGTTTAGTTTTTAATAAATGCAAATATAATTTTTTTGAATTAATTTCTGCCTTTTTCGCTAGGATATAAATTTGGTAGTGGCTCACTTTGCCAAAATTG
Source organism: Flavobacterium sp. (assembly GCA_043738775.1). Lineage (GTDB taxonomy): Bacteria > Bacteroidota > Bacteroidia > Flavobacteriales > Flavobacteriaceae > Flavobacterium. The sequence continues at coordinate 7,562 of JAYUFJ010000403.1, forward strand.
TTTAGAATCAACATCTAAAATTGTTAGAGAGCCTTTAAATGCTGCTCCAGTATCAATATTCCAAACACAGGCTTTTTTAATAGGAGTTGTTTTTTTAATTCTTGTAGTTGGTGTGTGTCCTATGTAAATTTCTTTGTACAATGTAAATCTTTTTGGGTAATATTCTGACTTTATATCTATTGATTTGTCTAATGCCAAAGCAGTTTCCCATAAGGTACGATCCCAATAAAAAAGTTTTGGAAATTGTTCATATTTAACACCATTCATATTGGTAAATCCAGCGTGAAGAAATAATCGATTTTTGGTGTCTAAATAATAATTTTTTAAAGATTTTAAAAATTCAATATGAACTTGTTTTTTTTGTTCGGAAATTTTTGAATAGGCAATTACTGTAGCTTCACCGCCGTGCTTGTACCACATTCCTTCGTCAATATTTTTACTGTTGGTAGTAAACCAATCGAGTAATAACTCATCATGATTGCCACGAATAAAAATGCAGTTTTGAGTATCTTTAAGTTCAATTAAATAATCAATTACTTGAGGCGATTGGCTCCAACCATCAACATAATCGCCTAAAAAAATTAAAGTATCACTTGAAGTAACTTTGGCTCTTTCTATAACTTGTCTCAAGGCTCTTAAACCACCATGTATATCGCCAATTACTAATGTTCGGGTCATTTAATAAATCTATTTTTGTAAAATTACAAAAATATTTTAGTTTAAAAATCGGACTTTATATTTAAAATTATTTTTTATTGTAAATGGGAAATAAAATGAATGACAATCCACCACAAAGTACTGTAAATAAGGTTTGAGAAGTCCAAATTAACCAGCCTAAAGAAGTTCCGGCGGTAACTGGAATTGCATATAGAATAAAAATTTGTCCAACCAGAATTGGGAAAACACCAAAACCACCATTGGTAAACCCAATAGCGAAAGTACCAAAAACAAATGCGATAATTACAGTTCCAAAGTCAATATGAGAAGTATCTTTTAATGCAAAAATAGTAATGTAAAACATCATCAAATACGAAAACCATATAAAAAAGGAATGGAATATAAAAGCCCATTTATTTTTCATGCGTACTATGCTCAAAACGCCTTCAATTAAACCAGAAAGTTTTTGTTTTAATGTTATAATTAATTTCCATTTCGAATATTTCCAAAATAAAATTGAGGTTACAAATCCAACCAACCCAATACCAAACAAAATTTCGATAGTTTGTAGCGGAATTTTAGCTAAAATAAATTCTTTAAGAACATCAAATTCTATCAAGAATGCTGAAATTACAAATAGTAAAAATATCAAAGAATCTACAACTCGTTCAGCAACTATAGTCCCAAAAGCCTTATCGAAAGGAATGTTTTCGTATTTTTTTAAAAGTAAAGCTCTCGAAATTTCGCCTGAACGAGGAACACCTAAATTCATTAAATAGCCAGCACTAACCGCCATAAAATTGTTGTAAAAAGACGATTTATAACCCATTTGTTCTATTGAAAATTTCCAACGGTAGGCTCGAGACGCCAATCCAAGCAATGCAATAAAAAGTGAAAAATAAATGTATAAGTAATTCGCATTTTTAAAATGACTTTTCATTTCATTTAATTGCTCATCGGTAAATTTATTGTACTGATAAACTATTAAAAAAACTCCCAAAAAAATAGGTAAAAGTACCGATAAGGCTTTGCCTATTTTCTTTTTCAAGTGCGTTTTATTTTAAAGAATTGTCAATTTCATTTGGAAAAACCAACCACGGTTTGAAAGATTTAGCCTCTTCAAAATCTAATGTTGCGTAGGAAATGATAATAATAATATCGCCTGCATGAACTTTACGTGCTGCGGGACCATTTAAAGTAATTTCACCCGAATTACGTTGCCCTTTAATGGCATAGGTTTCAAAGCGTTCACCATTATTAATGTTTACAATTGATACTTTTTCACCTTCAATTAAGTTAGAAGCATCCATTAAAGATTCGTCAATAGTTATACTTCCGATATAATTTAAATCGGCACCTGTTACTTTAACACGGTGAATTTTCGATTTTACGACTTGAATTTGCATAGGGCAAAGTTAGTAACTTTTTTTAATATAGTGAAATTGTATCTATTAATCTGATGTTATTTGTAAAAACTGCAATAAAAGCCCTGTACTTTTTTGTTTTGTTTTTTCGTTTGCAAGATAGTAATGTAGCTTCGTCGGCAATTTCAAAATATTCCAATTGAAATTGTGAATTACGGTTAAACATTTTTTCAACAAATTTTGAAACTTTATTAGCAGATTTCGTGCCAAATAATTCTTTTGCAATTGTTAAAGTTTCAAAAATTATTTTTGCATTTTCACGCTCTTCACTACTTAGCCTTTCGTTTCGAGAGCTCATTGCCAAACCATTTTTTTCTCTATAAATTTCACATTCTATTATAGTTACATTTAATTTATACTTTTCGTTTAATTTTTTTACAATTTGAAGTTGTTGAAAATCTTTCTCACCAAAATAGGCTCTTGTTGGTTTTACAATTTCAAATAAATGTTGCACAACTGTTCCAACGCCGTCAAAATGTCCAGGTCGAAATTTACCTTCCATTTGATTTTCTAATCCGTCAAAATTGTAACTCTTTGAGGTGACATCGTTATCATAAATATCTTCAACTGC
>JAYUFJ010000404.1:0-3679 GCA_043738775.1 Flavobacterium sp.
TAAAAACCTTTGAAAATGAAGGTGTTATTTTTGATAACATTTGTATTGATAAAAGTTTTCCTCACGAAAATAAACCAACTCGCAAGCCTGGAACTGCTATGTTAACTGATTATTTTTTAGATAAATACGATCTAAAAAAGTCATTTGTTATTGGTGATAGATTGACCGATGTTGAATTGGCTAAAAATTTAGGTTCAAAAGCCATTTTTATAAATGACAATACAAATTTAGGAACTGGAGAAATAGCTGTAAAAAAAGAACAATTGCACGAAGTAATAGCTTTAGAAACAAATGATTGGGAAAAAATTTATTCTTTTTTAAAACTAGAAAATCGTACCGAAAGTATTGTTCGAAAAACCAACGAAACCGATATTAAAATCACAATAAACCTTGACGGAACTGGAAAAAGCTACATCAAAACTGGCTTGGCATTTTTCGATCACATGCTAGATCAAATTGCGCGTCACGGACAAATGGATTTAAACATTCAAGTAAAAGGCGATCTTGAAGTTGATGAACATCACACTATTGAAGATACAGCAATTGCAATTGGCGAAGTTTTTGCAAAAGCATTGGGCAACAAATTGGGTATTGAACGATACGGATTTTGTTTACCAATGGACGATTGTTTGGCGCAAGTAGCAATCGATTTTGGTGGACGCAATTGGTTGGTTTGGGAAGCCGATTTTAAACGCGAAAAAATAGGCGAAATGCCAACCGAAATGTTTTTTCATTTTTTCAAATCTTTTTCAGACGGAGCCAAAGCCAACATCAATATTAAAGCCGAAGGAACCAACGAACATCACAAAATTGAGGCCATTTTTAAAGCATTTGCAAAAGCAATTAAAGTTGCCATAAAACGCGATGTTGAAAAAATGATTTTACCAAGTACCAAAGGTGTTTTATAAAAAATATTTTTGAATACAAGTTCTATTATAAATTTGAAACTCTAAACTTGAAACCCAAAAAATGAAAATAGTAATAATCGATTACGGCGCAGGTAACATTCAAAGCATACAATTTGCAATGTCGCGTTTGGGTCAGAAAGCAATATTATCAAGTGATTGGAACGAAATAAAAACTGCCGACAAAGTAATTTTTCCTGGAGTAGGCGAGGCGAGTAGTGCAATGAAAAAACTTAAAATTAGTGGTTTGGATTTATTAATTCCAACACTTTTGCAACCCGTTTTGGGTATTTGTTTAGGAATGCAATTAATGTGCAATTCATCCGAAGAAAGCAATACGAAAGGATTAGGAATTTTTGATGTCAATATAATAAAATTTTCTAACAAAGTCAAGGTACCTCAAATGGGATGGAACACTATTTTTGAACTAAAAAGTCCACTTTTTAATAATATCGCCGAAAACGAATACATGTATTTAGTGCACAGTTTTTATGCTCCAAAATGTACCGAAGCAATAGCTTTTACAAATTATGATAAGGTTTACACAACAGCTTTACAAAAAAATAATTTTTACGGCGTACAATTTCATCCCGAAAAAAGCGGAAAAGTTGGAGAACAAATTTTAAATAATTTTTTAAATCTATAATTTGGGCGTTTCCCTTTGGGTCGGGCTTTCAACTTTATCTTTTTGTTCCATTACATTCCACAAAAAGGATACCGTTTCAATCCCTAACGCAACTAACAGCATTTAAAAACATAAAATCGTAAATTAAAAAAATAAAATCTCGTGAGAATAATTCCAGCCATAGACATCATCGACGGAAAATGTGTTCGCCTTACTAAAGGCGATTACAAAACAAAAAAAATATACAACGAAAATCCACTCGAAGTAGCAAAAGCATTTGAAGCACACGGTATTCAACATTTACACTTGGTGGATCTTGACGGAGCCAAATCAAGCAAAATTGTAAATTATTCAATACTAGAACAAATTACATCGAAAACCTCATTAAAAGTTGATTTCGGCGGAGGATTAAAATCAAATTCCGATTTAAAAATTGCTTTTGAATCTGGTGCAAATCAAATTACTGGCGGAAGTATTGCTGTAAAAAATCCAACTTTATTTCAAGAATGGATTTCGAAATATGGTTCCGAAAAAATAATTTTAGGCGCTGATGTGAATAACGAAAAAGTTGCCATTTCAGGTTGGTTAGAAGAAAGTAATGAAGAATTAATCCCTTTTATTAAAAACTATCAAATTAAAGGAATTCAATATGTTATTTGTACAGATATTGCAAAAGATGGTATGTTAACAGGTCCAAGTTTCGATTTGTATAAAAAAATAGTATCACAAACCTCAAACTTAAAACTTATTGCATCGGGCGGAATTTCGACTTTTGAAGAATTACCAAAATTGGCAGAAATGGGTTGCGAAGGGACAATAATTGGAAAAGCAATTTATGAAAATCGAATTACATTAAAACAATTAGAAAATTACATTTTACAACAAATACTTTAAAGTTTTTTAACTCATTTTAGGATTAAATAAATACAATTAATGTTAACCAAAAGAATAATACCTTGCCTAGACATCAAAAACGGACGAACCGTAAAAGGTGTAAATTTTGTTGATTTAAAAGATGCTGGTGACCCTGTTGAATTGGCCAAAAAATATTCTGATGAAGGTGCCGACGAATTGGTATTTCTTGATATTTCTGCAACCGAGGAACGTCGTAAAACATTGATTGACCTGGTTCGAAAGGTAGCTGCAACTATCAATATTCCGTTCACAGTTGGAGGCGGAATTTCATCTGTTGAAGATGTTGAAATTTTATTAAAAAACGGAGCCGATAAAATATCAATCAATTCATCGGCAGTTAAAAATCCGCAATTAATAAATGATTTGGCATTGGCTTTTGGAAGTCAATGTGTGGTTGTAGCTATCGATGCAAAACAAATCAATGGTAAATGGATTGTACATTTAGTAGGAGGTAAGGAAGCAACGAATTTAGATTTATTTGATTGGGCAAAAGAAGTTGAAACTCGTGGAGCAGGCGAAATTTTATTCACATCAATGGATAACGATGGAACAAAAAACGGATTTTCAAATGTTGCATTAGAAAAATTATCTAAAATAGTAAACATTCCAATAATTGCTTCGGGCGGAGCAGGAACAATTCAACATTTTATAGATTGTTTCGTTTTGGGCAAAGCAGATGCGGCATTGGCAGCTAGTGTATTTCATTATAAAGAAATTGAAATTCAAAAATTAAAACAAGAATTAAAGAGCAAATTTATTGAAATAAGAATTTAAAAATTATTTTTTAAATTCGGGTTTAGATTCTGCAACAATTTGAAGATCAACATTTGGGAAATCATAATTTTTTATTTTTCGAGTTTTATTTTCCAATTCAGAAATACGAAGTTTTTGCAATTCAATTATATACTCTAAGTTTTTATCGATTGATTTATCATTTAATTCCGATTTTAACATTTTGCCTTTTCCTGTAAAAAGCCATTCTAAATTTAAATTAGGGTACAACTCTAAAATCAAATCAATTTTTTCAATTCCAATACTTTTAGAAATGCTATTAACATAACCATTTGTAACTTTAATAGACTTTTCAAAAGCAGAAACTGGTAATTTATTATATTCTATGAATATTTTTAATCTATCTTTTACGTTCATAATCAATAACTTATCAAATTTTTAATAAAAATTGTGATAAAAAGTGTTTAAATAGTGTTAATTTATAGTAATACTCTATATATTT
>JAYUFJ010000405.1:0-10193 GCA_043738775.1 Flavobacterium sp.
ATTGTAACCGAAAAAATCGAAGACGATTCGGCAACTCTCCATATCAATGAAGCCCTTTTAAACAAAATTATTATTCTTGAATACACTAAAACTTTTTTAACTAAAGAAGTTGATGAAGAAAACAAAGAAGGATTTTTTTTGGTTTATAAACGAGTAATAAATCACATAATTGTAATGATTCTAGAAGTTAAACCTGACTATGAATTTGCAAAAAGTTTATCATCATCAATTGTCGAAGGTGCTTTGCATCAACACTTTTTGAGCCAACACTTAAAAACAATAACGAATTGTAACCAAAATAATTCGCCAAGTAATTTTTATTTAAATATTATTGAAAAGTTATTGATTACTACTTAAAAGAGCAAACGATTTAAACAAATAAATATAAAATTTTATGACAACAACTCCTTTAAAGAGATTTATAAGTTTATTAAAATTAGATCGAAAAGACATTTCACAACTTTTTTTCTATGCCATTTTTGCTGGCTTAGTAAGTTTGTCTTTACCACTAGGAATTCAAGCTATTATAAACTTAATTCAAGCAGGACAAGTAAGTGTTTCTTGGATAGTTCTAGTGATTGTTGTGGTAATTGGTGTAGCTTTGGTCGGAATTTTATCGCTAATGCAATTGAGAATTACCGAAAATTTACAGCAAAAAATATTTGTTCGTTGTTCATTTGAATTTGGCTATCGATTGCCAAAAATTAAGTTTGAAGAGCTTTACAATCAATATCCACCAGAACTAGCCAATCGTTTTTTTGACACAATTTCTATCCAAAAAGGAACTTCTAAATTATTAATCGACTTTTCGACAGCACTTTTACAAATTACTTTCGGAATAGTTTTGCTTTCACTTTATCATCCGTTTTTTATTTTTTTTGGTATTTTATTAATGATTCTACTGTATACTATTTTCCGATTTTCGTATAATTCAGGATTGTCAACAAGCTTAAAAGAATCGAAATACAAGTATAAAGTAGCGAGTTGGTTGCAAGAAGTAGCTCGTAATAATTTTAGTTTTCGTAAAAAAGACAACTTTGATTTTGCCCTATCTAAAAATGATTATTTAGTGACTGAATATCTTTCGTATCGTGAAAAACATTTTAGTATAATTAAAAGACAATTTACACAATTAATTATTTTTAAAGTAATTATAACTGCCGGGTTATTGCTAATTGGCGGATTTTTAGTGTTAAACCAACAAATGAACATTGGGCAATTTGTAGCCGCAGAAATTATTATTTTATTAGTAATTGGTTCTGTTGAAAAAATAATATTGGGTTTAGAAACTTTTTATGACGTTTTAACTTCGGTTGAAAAAATTGGACAAATTTCAGATTTTCAAATGGAAACAAGTGAAGAAAAAGAAAAATCAACTAGCTTAACAAACATAACTTTAGAAACAGAAAATCTTAAATTTAAATTTCCCGATTCGACCGATTATATTTTAGAAAATATTGATTTAAAAATAAATCAATCCGAAAAAATTTATCTTGAAGGCGAAAACGGTTCAGGAAAAACAACTTTAATTAGAATATTGTCGGGTTTATTGCAACCAAGTTCTGGTTCGCTTTTCATTAACGATGATACTTATAGAAAAATAAATTTAACACAATTTCGTTCTCAAATTGGAACTATAATTTCGGGTGAAACTCCATTTGAAGGAACAATTTTAGAAAATATAACGTTTAATAATTCGTTAATTTCACAAGAAGATTTGAAATGGGCAATCGATAATGTGCAATTGGGAAATTACATAAAATCACTCCCCGACGGTTTAGAAACTAAAATTTTCTCCGAAGGGCGACAACTATCATCATCCAATTCACAGAAAATTTTGCTGGCTCGAAGTATTATCAATAAACCAAAAATTTTATTTTACGAAGATCCATTAGACAAAATAGACGAAAAAACTGCAAATCAAATTATAGATTTTATTACATCAGATAAAAATGAATGGACTGTAATTGTATCTTCAAAAAATGGCTATTGGAAACAAAAATGCAATCGTAACATTATGTTAAATAACGGAAAAATAATTGATGGATAATTTTAATAAGTAAAATTTGACTCAAGTACAGATATACAAAGAAATAAAAAATAAGTTATGCTAAATATATCACAAAACAATTCGATTTTAGAAAACATTGAACGTTTTAAAACTGTTAAAGATTTGAGTAATCGTCCCCATTACAAAATTTTAAATCGGATAATTTTGGTCGTTTCGATTATTGGAATTATTATTTTGTTTTTACCCTGGACGCAAAATATTTCTGGTTCTGGCTCTGTAACTACTTTAAAACCCGATCAACGGCCGCAAACAATTCATACTGCAATTGCAGGGCGAATTGAAAAATGGTACGTTCAAGAAGGTGATTTTGTAAAAAAAGGCGATACGATTTTGTTTATTTCTGAAACAAAAGAAGATTATTTAGATCCAAATTTGATTCAAAATACTAAAAATCAAGTAAATGCAAAAAAATTAGCATCTGAATCCTATGGAGGAAAAGTTACGTCGTTAAACGCTCAAATTCAAGCCATTGAAAATGAAAAAAACTTAAAATTGCAACAAGCCAAAAACAAAATTAAACAAGCAAACTTAAAAGTTAAAAGTGATAGTGTCGATTTAATTGCTGTGCGAACTCAAGTAAAAATTGCTACAACGCAGTTCAATCGTTCGTTGCAATTAAACAAAGAAGGCTTAAAACCACTGACAGATGTTGAAGAAAAACGCTTAAAATTGCAAGAAGTGGAAGCTAAAATAATCACTCAAGAAAATAAATTTTTAGCTAGCGAAAACGAATTAATCAATTCTAAAGTTGAAATAAATAGAATTTCTGCCGAATATTCCGAGAAAGATTCCAAAGCAAGAAGTGATCAATTTACTGCAAAAAGTAACCAATTTGATACTGACGCACAAGTGAGCAAACTAGAAAATCAACAAGCAAACTACGAAATTCGTAACGGAATGTATTACATAAAAGCGCCTCAAAATGGTTATGTAAACCGTGCTTTAAAATCGGGTTTAGGCGAAACTATTAAAGAAGGAACCGAAATTGTGAGTGTAATGCCCTCAAAATACGACATTGCTGTCGAAACTTTTGTATCCCCAACCGATTTGCCATTGGTTCACAAAGGTGAAAAAGTTCGAGTTTGGTTCGATGGTTGGCCAACAATTGTATTTTCGGGTTGGCCCGATGTGAGTTACGGAACTTTTGGCGGAAGAATTGTTGCAATAGAAAAATTTATAAGTGAAAACGGTAAATTTCGAATTTTAATTGCTCCCGATAAGAACGAAGTGGCTTGGCCCAAACAAGTAAGTATGGGTTCGGGCGCGCAAACCTTGGCATTGCTCGACAATGTTCCAGTTTGGTTTGAATTATGGCGTACCTTAAATGGATTTCCACCAAATTATTACAAACCCAAAACCAAAAATAGTAAAAGTTCAAAGTAGTTGCTTAAAAATATTGTTTTTAAGAGATTAAAGTTTAAGAATTAAAAAAAATGAAAAAATACTTCCTACTTTTATTAATTACAATTTATTCTTTTTCACAAGAAAAAAGTACCTTAACTTACAATGAATTTTTAGGATATGTAAAAAAGTGCCATCCTTTGGTAAAAAGTGCCAATCTTGAAATTAGTAAAGCGCAAGCTGTATTGATGCTAGCAAGAGGAGGATTTGACCCGAAAATTGAAGTTGATTTCGATAAAAAGCAATTCAAAAATTCGCAATATTATTCCATTTTAAACAGTAGTTTTAAAATACCAACTTGGTATGGAATTGAGTTAAAAGCCGGATTCGATAATAATGAAGGTATTTATTTAAATCCAGAAAACACAATTCCAAATCAAGGTTTAACATCGTTTGGAATAAATATTCCTATTGGGCAAGGGTTGTTAATTAACCAACGAATGGCCGATTTAAGAAAAGCAAAAATTCAGTTGCAACTAAGTCAAGCCGAACGAAAAATACAAGCAATTGCGGTTTTGTTCGACGCATCGATAGCATATTTTAACTGGAAACGAAATTTTAACGAACTACAATTGTATGATAATTATTTAAAAAATGCAGAAATTCGATTTAAAGGAATTCGGTCATTAATAAAAAATGGCGACAAACCAGCTATAGACTCAGTTGAAGCAGGAATAATTGTAAAAAACAGAAAATTGAGTTTGGAAGATTCTCAACTTAAACTCGCAAAAGCAAAATTAGAATTGAGTAACTTTTTGTGGCTCGAAAATTCGATTCCGTTAGAATTACAAGACTCTATAATTCCGGAACAAAACCTCGAAAAAACGATTCAAGAAACTTTGAAAATAAACGATTTGATAAACAGTAATTTTTCAATTACAAATCATCCAAAAATAAATGCTTTGCAAAGCAAAATAGAAATTTTGGATGTAGAACGAAAACTAAAACAAAATATGTTATTGCCCAAAATTGACTTGGGTTACAATTATTTATCGGAACCTAGTTATCTTAAAAACACAAATTTTAATAATTATAAAGTCGGAGTTAACTTTGCATTTCCTATTTTTTTACGAAAAGAGCGTGGAAGTTTAAAAATTTCTCAGTTTAAAATTCAAGACTCTCAATTTGCATTAGATATAGAAAGAATACAATTATCAAATAAAATTAAATCACAACAAATTGAAATTCAATCATTAGAAAAACAAAAAATCTTGGCTTCGAATTTAGTTAAAGATTACGATACGATGCTAAAATCTGAAGAACGTTTGTTTTCATTTGGTGAAAGCTCCATTTTTTTAGTAAATTCTCGTGAAAATAATTTAGTAAGTTCGCAATTATTACATTTACAATTAGAAAATAGATATTTTAATTCTAATGCCGAATTGTTTAAAGTTATTGCAAATCCGGATTGATTTTAAATTTATAATTTTACATTTTTTATAACTAAAAACAGACAACCGCAAACTGAAAACTTTTTAGTACTTTTGCAATCTGAAAATTTGAAAATGATTATCAAAAAAACATTAGAAGAAATTGAATTAATGCGCGAAAGTGCTCTTTTAGTTTCAAAAGTTTTGGGATTAATTGCTGGCGAAATTGGCGTTGGTGTAACAACACTTTATTTAGATAAATTGGCTGAAGAATTTATTCGTGATAATGGTGGTATTCCAGGTTTTCTTGGGCTTTATGGATTTCCAAACACACTTTGTGTAAGCCCAAACGCTCAAGTAGTTCACGGAATTCCGAATAGTAAACCGCTTGAAAGTGGCGATATAATTTCGGTAGATTGCGGTGTTTTAAAAAACGGATTTTATGGCGATCACGCTTACAGTTTTGAAATTGGTGAAGTAGCTCCGGAAACTAAAAAATTACTAAAAATTACAAAAGAATCTTTATACGAAGGCATTCGAGAATTTAAAGCTGGTAATCGAGTAGAAGATGTTGGAAGTGCTATTCAAAAATACTGTGAAGTTCATGGTTACGGTGTAGTGCGTGACTTGGTTGGACATGGTTTGGGAAAAAGTATGCATGAAGATCCTCAAATGCCAAATTACGGAAAACGAGGTCGTGGCAAGTTGTTTGTTGAAGGAATGGTTGTTGCCATTGAACCAATGATAAATATGAGTTCCAAAAATACAAAACATTTAAAAGACGGTTGGACAATTTTAACTGCCGACGGCAAACCTAGTGCGCATTTTGAACACGATGTAGCGCTAATTGATGGAAAACCCGAAATTTTATCGTCATTTAAATATGTTCACAAAGCACTAGGAATAGTTGATGATGCCGAAGACGAGTTTAAAAAAGTCCCTTTGTTAGTTTAAAAAATTAAATTTTTGCCAGTGTTTGCTTAGTGCAAATTGTAACTTTTATCCGATTTTAGTAATTTTAATTAGAGTAATTATTTTTTTTAAAGTGTTTAAAAATTATCTCAAAAGATTTATTAATTCGCCCAAAAATTAAACTAAATAAATATCTAAAAAACTTAGTGTAAGCTTTGATAATATCTAAGTAAAATTTATGAAAAAACTTTTCAAACTACTACTTAACACGATACCACGTCCAATTTTAATTAGGATTAGTTATTTGGCACGTCCAATTTTGGCATTTTTATTAAAAGGGAACAAATTTACAGATCCAATTGATGGTAAAAGTTTTAAAATGTTTTTGCCTTACGGATATGGAAATCAACGCAACAATGTGTTGTCACCAAGTACTTTATCACTTGAAAGGCATCGTTTACTATGGTTATATTTAAACAATGAGACTGATTTTTTTAAAAACTCTTTAAAAGTATTACACTTTGCTCCCGAACAAGCATTTTATAAATTATTTCGAAATCAAAAAAATTTAGAGTACACCACAACCGATTTATTTTCGCCTTTAGCAGATGTAAAAGCCGATATCTGTAACTTACCTTTTCAAGAAAATTCGTATGATGTAATTTTATGCAATCATGTACTAGAACACATTCCAGACGATACAAAAGCTATGCAAGAATTATATCGGATACTAAAACCCGGAGGAATGGGAATTTTTCAGATTCCACAAGATATGTCTCGAGCAGTTACGTTTTCTGATGATTCAATAGTAGATCAAAAAGAAAGAGCCAAAATTTTTGGACAATACGATCACGTTCGCATTTACGGTCGTGATTATTTTGATAAATTAAGAAGCATTGGTTTTAATGTGTTAGAAGTTGACTATACAGCTAAGATAAATACCGAATTAGTTGAAAAATATTGTTTGGCAAAAGGTGAAATTATACCAGTTTGTTTTAAGTAAATTAGATTCTTACTTTGGTTCACATAAATTAAATTTGTATATTTGAAAAACAAATGATTTAACGATGAAAAGAAACCTTTTAATTATAACTTTTTTACTCTTTAAAATTTCTTTTGCTCAAGAAACCGAAACAAACCCTCCTTTTTTTTTAAAAACAATTTCATTTGTTCAAAGTGGTGTTAATGCCATTCCGATTTTTCAATTGGGCGATTCATTTCAATTACAGTTTGATGATTTACACGCTTCCGAAGCTAATTATTATTATCGTATTACACACTGTGATTACAATTGGGTCAAGTCGCAATTAACTCAAAATGAATACCTTATTGGTTTTGATGAACAACGAATTCAAGACTATTCAAATTCTGTTAACGCTTTACAAATTTACTCACATTATAGGTTAGCACTTCCAAATAAATTTACACAATTAAAAGTAAGTGGAAATTATTTAATTTCTATTCTAAACGAAAATAAAGAAGTTGTTTTTTCAAGAAAAATTATGGTTTATGAAGAGTTAGTATCAGTACCAATTCAAGTAAAACGCTCCAGAAATGTTAAATTACAAGATTTTAAGCATAACATTGATTTTGCAGTAAAATCAAGCGTAATAAATTTTCAAAGTCCGTTGCAAAATATAAAAGTAGTTTTATTACAAAACGGTAAATTTAACAATGCTATTTATAACATAAAACCGCAATATACTATAGGCAACGATTTGATTTATAAATACGATACCGAAACCCAGTTTTGGGCAGGAAACGAATATTTGTTTTTTGAAAATAAAAACATCCAAGCAGCCACTTATGGTATATCCTATGTAGATACAAATGGAGGTTTGTACAATGATCATTTGTTTACTAATAATCCTCGTGCCTTCAAGCCATACACTTATTTTCCTGATAATAACGGAAATTTTATTGTTAAAAATATAAATTCCGAAAACTCCGAAACCGAAACCGATTATGCTTGGGTTTATTTTTCATTAGCAAAGTCATTTATTCAAAACAAAAATATTTATATTCTAGGAATGTTTAATAATTATGTTTTAAACGATGAAAGTAAAATGGATTTTAACGAAAAAAATGGGTTGTATGAAAAAGCAATAATGATAAAACAAGGATTTACCAATTATCAGTACACAATAGTTGACAAATCAGGAAATATAGACGAAGAAAATGCGGTTGATGGTAATTTTTTTCAAACAGAAAACAACTATTCGGCATTGATTTATTATCGTGAAAACAACCAACGATATGATAGAATTATTGGTAAAGGAACAGCTACATCAATTGATATTACCAATTAATTAACTAAAATTAATAAACATACATTTTAAAATAATTATACCTTTACAAAAATAACATTTTATGGTTTCGCAAATTACACGAGGCATCAAAATATCGGTAAAAACATTTTTTGAAGGCACCTATTTCAAAAATTTGAAATTGCAATATGCTTTTTCTTATTTTATTACAATCGAAAACCACAGTAAAGATTCTGTTCAATTAATGTTGCGTCATTGGGAAATTTTTGACGCTTTGAACCATCTTGAAACTGTTGATGGCGAAGGTGTTGTAGGCGAAAAACCAGTTTTAAAACCAGGCGAATCTCATACTTATAATTCGGGTTGTTTATTGTCATCACCCTACGGATCGATGAATGGCTATTTTTCGATGATAAATTTTACAACTACTCGAAACTTTAAAGTATTAGTTCCTAGTTTTAAGTTGAATGCGCCATTTGCTTTGAACTAAATTTAATAAATAAAAATAATATAAAAAATGTCAAAAGGATTTTTTCACGTACCCAAAGCTGTTAACGAACCAGTAAAATCTTACGCTCCAAATTCAACTGAAAAAGCAGCTGTTTTAGCCGCCTATAAAAAAATGTGGAACGAAAAAATAGATGTTCCTTGTTATATTGGTTCTGATGAAATTAGAACTGGAAATACAAGAAATATGACTGCTCCGCACAACCACAAACACGTGCTAGGAACGTATCATTTATGTGAAAAAAATCACGTGGAAATTGCAATTTCCAACGCATTGGAAGCAAGAGTTAAATGGTCACAATTACCTTGGGAACATCGTGCAGCTATTTTTTTAAAGGCAGCCGAATTAATTGCTGGACCTTACCGAGCAAGAATTAATGCCGCAACAATGATTGCGCAGTCAAAAACAATTTATCAGGCAGAAATTGATGCATCGTGTGAATTGATTGACTTTTTACGTTACAACGTACAGTTTATGTCAGAAATTTATAACGACCAACCTGCCTCAAATTCTGACGTTTGGAATAAAGTAGAATACCGCCCACTAGAAGGATTTGTTTACGCAATTACGCCCTTTAATTTTACTGCCATAGCTGCCAATTTACCAGCTAGTGCGGCAATGATGGGAAATGTTGTAGTTTGGAAACCAAGCGATAGTCAAGTTTTTTCGGCAAAAATAATTATTGAAGTTTTTAAAGAAGCAGGAATTCCTGATGGAGTTATTAATGTAGTTTTTGGAGATCCAGCAATGATAACCGACACCGTTTTGGCATCAAAAGATTTCGCTGGAGTTCATTACACGGGTTCGACTTTTATTTTTAAAGAAATTTGGAAAAAAATCGGCGAAAACATCCATAATTACAAAACCTATCCTAGAATTGTAGGTGAAACTGGCGGTAAAGATTTTATTGTAGCCCATCAATCAGCTAATGTAAAACAAGTAGTTACTGGAATTACTCGTGGTGCATTTGAATTTCAAGGTCAAAAATGTTCCGCAGCTTCTCGTGCATACATTCCGCAAAGTTTATGGTCGGCCGTGAAAGCACAATTACTTGTTGATGTTAAATCGATGAAAATGGGTTCGCCAGAAGATTTTTCAAACTTTATTACTGCGGTTATCCACGAAGGTTCGTTTGATAAATTGGCAAGTTACATTGATCAAGCTAAAAAAGACCCAGATGCCGAAATTATAGTAGGCGGAAATTATGATAAATCGGTTGGATATTTTATTGAGCCAACTGTAATTGTAACGACCAATCCAAAATATACCACAATGGAAACCGAACTTTTTGGACCAATAATTACAATTTATGTGTATGACGACAAAAAATGGTTAGAAACCTTAAATTTAGTAGATAAAACATCCGAGTATGCCTTAACAGGAGCCATTTTTAGTCAAGATAGATATGCGACCGTAGAAGCAACGGATGCGTTACAAAATTCAGCTGGAAATTTTTATATTAACGATAAACCAACTGGCGCTGTTGTAGGAATGCAACCATTTGGCGGAGCTAGAAATTCAGGAACAAATGATAAAGCTGGTTCTGCATTAAATTTATTGCGTTGGGTTTCACCACGAACTATTAAAGAAACATTCGTAACTCCCGAAGATTATCGTTATCCTTTTTTAGGATAATATATTATAGCAAATTACTTAAAAAGTTC
>JAYUFJ010000406.1:0-10191 GCA_043738775.1 Flavobacterium sp.
TACGCTTATTATGTATTGATGGATTTGTATGGCAAAGCACCATTTTATGATGAAAATAGTGAAATAAACGTAAAAGGACCTCAATATGAAAGAGCACAATTGTTTAGTTATATTGAGTCTGAATTAAATTCAGTAATTCCAAGTTTAAAAGCACCTAGAACAAATGAATACGGGCGTTTAGACCAAGCAGTAGCTAGAATGATTTTAGCAAAAATCTATTTGAATGCCGAAGTTTACATCGGTACACCAAAGTATAATGAATGCGCTACACAATGTGCTGCAATAATAGCTGGAGGCTACACCTTAAATCCAAATTATTTAAACAACTTTAAGGCAGACAATAATACATCATCTGAAATGATTTTTACCTTACAATCAGATGGAATTGTCACTCAAAGTTATGGACCAACAACAGTTTTTTGTAATGGTTCTGTAGGTTCTATTGAACAAAATGGTGCAGCTATCGGCGTTGGTGCAGGTGGCTGGGGAGGTGCTTTACGTTTAAGAAAACAATTCGTAAATATTTTTAGTAACTCAACATCATTTGCTTCAGATTCTAGAAAAACAATTATTTCGGGAACAAGACCTATTGACATTAACGACGTTTTAGATAAAGATCAAGGATATATTTTACAAAAATATTCTAACAAATCATCAACTGGAGTTGCAGGTTCAAATTCTACTTTTGTTGATACTGATTTTCCACTATTCCGTTTAGCTGATGTTTACCTTATGTATGCTGAATGCTATGCTCGAGGAGCATCTATGGCAACTCCTTCAATAGCCGAAGGTTATGTTAACGCTTTACGTACTCGTGCAAGCGGTGGTAGTACTGCTAATAATATAGGTTTTATTGCAATGTCGCCAATAAATAAATTAAACTATTTAATTGATGAACGTGCGAGAGAATTACATTGGGAATCACATAGAAGACAAGATTTAATTCGGTTTGGAAAATTTACCTCGGGTTATGATTGGGCTTGGAAAGGTAACGCTACAAATGGTATTCCAATATCGGACGATTTGAAACTATTCCCAATACCTCAAACCTCTTTACAAGCGAATTCTAATTTAACACAAAATCCTGGTTACTAATTAAAAAAAAAGAAATTATGAAAAATTTATTAAAATTACTTACAGCAATTACATTATTTGCTGGTTTTACATCTTGTACAGACGAACAAGATTTGAAATATTCGACACCACAGTCTACGTTTAAAATTTTATCACCATCATCTGGTGGAACTATTACGTTGAGTCCAGCAACTCCGCACAATCCTGCATTGACTTTAAATTGGGAAAAAGTAACATTTGATACTCCAACTCAAGTTAATTATGAAGTTCAAGCTGATAAATCGGGAAATAATTTTGCTAACCCTACACCAGTAGGAACAACTACAAACAATTTTATTGCTTTGGATATGGAAGCTTTAAATGGTAAAGCTACTTCTGTAGGATTAATCCCTTTTACGCAAGGAGGAATGGAATTTCGTGTTAAAGCTACAGTTGGCACCACGGGATCTCAACCAACATATTCTACCAAAATAACTTATCTAGTTACACCTTACACTTTATCATTACCAAAATTAGGAGTTCCAGGAAATCACCAAGGTTGGACTCCATCAAATGCTGCCACTTTACCTTTAGTTGCATCTTCTGCTTATGGATCATTAATTGATTATGAAGGGTATATGGGTTTAAATGGTGAATTTAAATTTTTAACTCCAAAACCAGACGGAACTTTTGATTGGGGAACAACAGATTATGGTATCGGTTCTACACCTGGTTCATTAGGAAGTGTAGCTAATTGTACAGCTGTTGCAGCTGGTTATTATAGAGTTACTGCTAGTATTCCAGCAACTGGTGCAAAAACATACACAACTACTTTAATTTCTACTTGGGGAATTATTGGAGATGCAACTCCCGGAGGTTGGGGAGGTAGCACACCTTTAACTTACAACGCTACAACTAAAAAATGGACTGCAACAATGGCATTAATTGGTGGTAAACAATGTAAATTTAGAGCAAATAATGATTGGGGTATTAATTTAGGAAAATTTGATGCATCCAAAACAGGAACCTCATTTGGTGGTGACACAATGAGTTACGATGGAGGAAACATTGATGTAGCTACATCAGGAACATACACTGTTACATTAGATCTAAGCAATCCTAGAGCTTACACTTATACTATTTTATAATAAGCTTTTAAAAAATTTAAAAGGGCTTCTGTACAGAAGCCCTTTTTTTAACTTTTACTCTCATGAAAAAAATATACTTTTTATTTATAAATTTAGTTACATTAACCGTATTCTCTCAAGTAACAATTACACCAGCATCATTTAATGTTACCGATCAAATAACAATTACAGTTGCTTTTCCTCCGTCAAGTTGTAATACAATGGGTACAAGCCCGGCAGTAGTTTATATGCATTCTGGTATTGGAGACTCATCTAATGCATTCGGATATGCGGTAGTTGGAAATTGGGCTCAAAATGATGGAATAGGGCAAATGACAAACAACGGTAACGGAACATTTTCTAAAACAATAACACCAAGTACTTATTACGGTATATCTGCCGGACAACAATTAAGTGCCTCAAAAATGGGAATGGTTTTTAGAAACGGTAATGGTACGCAAACATTAAAATTAGCCCCATCGTGTGCCGATTTTATTTTTAATGTAGGAACTTTTCAAGTAACATTAAATACACCTACTGAAAATTCTACAACAATCATAAATTCAGGAAATACAGCTTCAATTACTGCAACTAATACCAATGGAATTGCTAACTATAATTTATATTCTAATGGCGGAACAACTCCAATAAATACACAAAACTCAATAACTTCGTATAATTATACAACCGCCGCATTGACATCAAATCAATCTTATGATTTGCAAATAACTCAAGGTGCGAGTACTGTTTCTAAAAAATTTAATGTAATAGTAAATCCAGGAGTAATAGCTGGAACATTACCAAACGGATTAGAAGACGGTATAAATTACAATACAACCGATCCAACAAAAGCCACACTAGTTTTAGATGCTCCCGGAAAGGATTTTATTTATGTTGCTGGATCATTTAATAATTATCAACCAACATCTGCCTACGCAATGAAACAAGATTCTGCATCAGGTAAATTTTGGTTGGAATTAACAGGTTTAACATCTGGAACACCTTATAATTATCAATATTGGGTTGCAGATCAAACTCCTAGTACCAATTCACCTGTTTTAGTAAAAACTGCCGATCCATATTCTACTTTAGTTTTATCTCCATTTGATGACCCTGGAATACCTGTAGCATCTTACACGCCTAATCAAACTTATCCAGTTGGACAACAACGAGAGGTAACTGTATTACAGACAGGTCAAACACCATATAACTGGCAAGTAACAAACTTTATAAAACCATCAAAAGATAAATTAGTTGTTGAAGAAGTTTTGGTACGTGATTTTGACGCATCAAGAAACTTTCAAAGTTTAATTGACAAAGTTTCGTATTTTAAAAATTTAAAAATTAATGCTATTGAATTAATGCCTGTAATGGAATTTGAAGGCAATGAAAGTTGGGGATACAACACAGCATTTCATATGGCATTGGATAAATTTTACGGTAGTCCAGCAAAATTAAAAGAACTTATTGACATTTATCATCAAAACGGAATAGCTGTTATACTAGACATAGCTTTAAATCACGCTTTTGGTCGTAACCCAATGGTTCGTATGTGGATGAAAGATCCTGATGGAGATGGTTGGGGCGATGCAGCATCAGATAATCCTTATTTTAATGAATTTGCAACACATAGTTATAGTGTAGGAAACGATTTTAATCATTCGCAAGCTAGAACAAAATACTATGTTAAAAGAGTTATTAAACAGTGGATTCAAGAGTTTCATATTGATGGTTTTCGTTGGGATTTAACTAAAGGATTTACTCAAAATTGTACAGCGGGTGATCAAACATGTACCAATGCATATCAATCGGATAGAGTAAATACATTGAAAGATTATGTTGATTATTCTTGGGCTCAAGATCCAACTCACTATTCAATTTTTGAACATTTAGGACAAGATACCGAAGAGCAACAATGGGCAAATTATAGAGTAAGTGAAACACCAAGTAAAGGAGTAATGATGTGGGGTAAAATGACCGACAATTACAACCAACTTACAATGGGTTACAATTCGAATAATGATATTTCAAGAATGGGAAGTACGGCACACGGATTTACAAAAAACCGTGTTATTGGTTTTGCTGAGAGCCACGATGAAGAAAGATTAATGTATAAAAATTTAACTTATGGGAATGGTTCAACAGTTACAACATTAGCTTCTTCTTTACAAAGAATGTCTGCTTTAGGAGCAGTAAGTTTACTAGTACCTGGACCAAAAATGATTTGGCACTTTGGTGAAAAAGGTTGGGAACAATCTATTTTTACTTGTAATAATGGAACAGTAAACACCGATTCCGACTCAACACCGGGTGATTGTAAATTGGATACAAAACCACAGCCGCAATGGACTCCTACCTGGACAAATGATGTAAATAGAAATAAAATTTATACAGACTGGGCAAGAATAATTGATTTAAAAATTAGTAATCCCGTTTTTAGTGGTAATTATTCTATAACATCTGGGGGTACTTTACAACCTAAAATCTATGTGTTTGATACAACAATACCTTCTGGGCAATTGAGAAATGTGGTTATTTTATCGAACTTCGATGTTGTAAGCGCAAGTGTAGTACCAAATTTTCCAAGTACCGGAAACTGGTCAAATTTAATGGATAATACAACATTGAATGTAACAAATACAACTAATCCAATTTTGATTGAAGCTGGCGGATTTAGAATTTATGGCGACCAAGCGGCTTTATCTAATACTAATTTTGAAGCTTTGAATAATTTACTTTTATCTCCAAATCCATCAAGTGATTATTTTACTTTAAATAGTAATTTGGCTAAAGTACAGTTGTTTTCAATTACAGGTCAGTTAATTAAAACATTTATAAATCCGTTGGAAAATTACCAATATTCAATATCTGAATTAAACTCAGGATTATATTTAGTTAAGGCTATTGACGAAAACAATAACGAAAAAACCATGAAACTAGTTAAACAATAAAAAATGAGTTAGATTTTTTATATAGCTTTTAAATGAAGCCGTCTCACAATTATAATTGAGACGGTTTTTTTTATTTTCGTATATTTCTAAAATCATATCTATTTTACCTGTTAAGTTTAATTATTTAGAATAAAATGATTAAAAGTTTGTTGTGATACAAAAGTTTTAAAATAAATTATCCGTGTTGAACATATATAGGAAATAAATTAATGATTAATTTCTATGATAAAGAAATAAATATTAACAAACTAATTGACAAAATTGATGTTTTTTAAAATATTTTCAACATAAATGTAAAGATTAAAATATAAAATATAAAAATAAATTTAATTTAAGTACATTTCTTGGCTGATAAAAACAGAATCAAATAAACATTTATAATTCCAAAACAAGAATATAAAATGCAATAAAACGAAACTTAAAAGATTAGTTTTAAACATCTTATACATTAATTAGAATGAAAATCTATTTGAATTCAAATAAACTAAAAATTCTATTTTAAAAGCACCCCAACAAGTAACCTACAAAAACAAAAAATCCGCAACTACTTATAATTAAGTTTGTTACGGAATTTATTTGTGGTACCTCCAGGGATCGAACCAGGGACACATGGATTTTCAGTCCATTGCTCTACCATCTGAGCTAAGGTACCTTGCAGGTAGAAAATCATTTCTAATGCGGGTGCAAATATAAACGCTTTTTTAGTATATCCAAAACATTTTTTAAAAAAAATCATTTTGTATATTTGCTATTCAAAATTTGAATTATGAATCTAGTAATTGATTGTGGAAATACTCAAATTAAAACGGCTGTTTTTGAACACAATAGCTTAATAGACAATAAATTTATTAGCTATAAAGACTGGGAAAATGATTTAAAAGAATACATAAATAAATATAATGAGATAGAAAATATAGTTATTTCATCGGTTGGTAAAATTGAAAAAAAGGCTTTTTCCGATTTAAAATTAACTCAACAATGTCATTTTATTTCTAAAAATGATAAGTTTCCGTTACAAAATTTATATAAAACTCCCGAAACTCTTGGAATAGACAGATTGGTTTTGGCTTCTGGAGCAGTTTTAACATTTCCAAATAAAAATCGTTTAGTAATTGACGCTGGAACTTGTATTACGTACGATTTTATTGATGAAAATAATAATTATTTAGGTGGTGCAATTGCTCCTGGGTTAAACCTTCGATATAATTCATTACACAATTTTACTTCAAAATTACCCTTATTATCTATCAATGAACCTGAAAAATTAATTGGAAACTCAACCTATCAATCCATTCATTCGGGTGTAGTAAATGGAATAACCTTTGAAATTGAGGGTTTTATTAACAGTTTTTGTAACAACAAGGAAAACTTTATTATAATTTTAACGGGTGGCGACTCTAATTTTTTGGCTAAACGATTAAAAAATACCATATTTGCAAATTCAAATTTTTTACTCGAAAGTTTGAACCAAACATTTCAATACAATCAAAATGATTAAAAACTTTATCGTTGCCCTAGTTTTATTAGTTACAACGTTTACTTTGGCTCAAGAAGCAACCTCATCACCTTATTCTTTCTACGGAATTGGTGACATTCGATTTAAAGGAACTACCGAAAACAGAGCAATGGCAGGATTATCAATAATTCCTGATAGTATTCATATAAATTTACAAAATCCGGCAATGTATTCGGGTTTAAAATTAATTACTTACACTTTGTCTGGCAGCACTACTAAAACTAATTTAGTTACCAATACTGCAAGTGAAAGCGCACAACGAACAGCTTTAGACTATTTGGCTGTAGCAATTCCTTTAAAAAAATTCGGATTCGGATTTGGTTTAATACCTTATTCATCCGTTGGGTATAAAGTTTCAAATTCATCAACAACTAATGATGGCATAAATAATTTAACAACATTCAACCAGTATAGAGGCAAAGGTGGAATTAATAAAGTTTTTTTAGGAACCGGATTTAAACTAACTAAAAATTTAAGCTTTGGCGCCGAGGCACAATATAATTTTGGAACCATTGAAACTGTAAGCATTAGTAAAACAGACATTTTGCAATTCGGTACCGTTGAATCAAACATTTCTTATGCAAGTGGAATCAATTTAGTAACAGGATTGTCTTTTCAAACTAAATATAAAAATAAATATAATTTTTTCTCGGGATTAACTTATTCTCCTGAGGCAACTTTAAATTTTGCTTTAAGCAGAACAATTGGAGTTGCTAACGTTAATAATTTTGGTCAATTTAGCTTTATAGACACCTCAATTCTAACATCTGTAACTAATGTGCCCGATCAAAAAGTAAAATTACCCAATACAGTAACATTCGGTGTTGGTTTTGGAAAAGAAAAAAAATGGGTAGTTGGGGCAGAATTTACATTTAAAGAAACCAGCAAATTCAGTAACCGTATAGCCGATATTCCAAATGCTTATTATAAAAATGCTACAAAAATTACTTTGGGTGGCTATTTTATTCCAAATTACAATTCGTACACCAGCTATTTTAAAAAAGTAGTGTATCGAGGTGGTTTGCGTTATGAAAATACAGGATTGGTATTGAACGGAAAGCCAATTGAAGATGCAGCACTTACTTTAGGCTTGGGATTACCAATGGTTCGTGGATTATTTTCAAATGCCAATTTTGGTTTTGAATACGGTTACCGTGGCACAAAAAGCAATGGTTTAATTCGTGAAAACTACCTAAATTTAAGCATATCATTATCTTTAAACGATAAATGGTTTGTTAAGCGTCGTTTTAATTAATTATGAAACAATTCAAAAAAATTATATTTCAAGCACTAACGGTAGTTTTAATAACTGTATTTTTTTCGTGCGAAGATAATTTTAAAGAAGTTCAAAAATCAATTTATTCAGAATTTACCCCAAACGGTGAAGCCTACGGTTTAGATTTAAAATATACCGATTCGGGCAGAATTAAATCGGTGCTAATTTCTCCAAAAATGCTAGATTACTCGACCGTTCAATTTCCATTTACCGAATTTCCAGATGGATTGAAAATAACAATGTATGAAAAAAATGGAGCTAAAACCTTTATTGTAGCTAGGTCTGGAACTACTTTTAAAAATACCAATTTAATTGACCTAAATGGAAGTGTTAAGATTTCAAATGAATCAGGACAACTTCTAGAAACCGATCAATTGTATTTCGATCAAAAAAATGAATGGTTTTTTACAGAAAAAAGATATAAATTTACCGATCCTAAAGGAGTTTCCTATGGCGAAGGGTTGGATTTTAGTAAAGATTTTAAAATAATAAACTCACAACAAATTAGTGGTGAAGTTGAAAATAACAAATAAAATTAACCACTATGAATTATCTTAATTTTACCAAATACATTTATTTAGCAGTAGCATTAATTATGGCGTATGATGCTTTTACAAAATACAATAATGGCACCGATGGTTTTTGGCTAAGTGCTATTTTAGGTAGCGCAGCCTTGTTTACATTTTTTTTCAGAATGAAATTTGCCAAAAAATTCGATAATCATAAAAACAATAGTAATCAAACACCAAAATAATGGAAATAACCGTAATAATTAGTTGTTTACTACTTTGCGGATTTTTTTCAGGAATGGAAATAGCATTTATTTCATCCAATAAAATTTTTCTTGAAATTGAAAAAAAACAAGATAATTTTCTTTCAAAAATTTTAACAAAAATTACCGAAAAACCCTCACAGTTCATTGCAACGATGCTTGTTGGCAACAACGTTTCAATGGTAGTTTACGGTTTTTTTATGGGCGATTTATTACTGCATCAAATTATAAAATTGGGGTTTCACTTTTCAGAAATTTTTACATTACTACTCCAAACATTAATTTCTACCTTAGTAGTTTTAGTAACTGCCGAATTTTTACCTAAAGTTTTTTTTCAAATTTATGCCAACAATTTGATGAAATTTTTTGCAATTCCAAGTTATTTTTTCTTAAAACTTTTTTACTTTATTTCATCATTTGTAATATGGATTACCGATTTTATATTAAAAAAATTCTTTAAAACCCAAGGCGATTACGTTCCTTCCTTTTTTAGTAAAATAGAACTAGGAAATTACATTAACGAACAATTGAGTTCGGTTCAAGAACATCAAGAAGTAGATTCGGAAATACAAATTTTTCAAAATGCATTAGAATTTTCAGGAGTAAAAGCGCGCGAAATAATGACACCGCGTACGGATTTAGTTGCTCTAGAAATAAATGATTCTATTAACGATTTAATTTCACTTTTTGTAAAAACAGGATATTCAAAAATTATAATTTATCAAAATTCAATTGACGATATATTAGGTTACGTTCATTCGTTCGAATTGTTTAAAAAACCAAAAACAATCAAATCGATACTAATTTTGGTCGAGTTTGTACCCGAAACCATTTTTATAAAAGAAGTATTGAATCTTTTAACCAAAAAAAGAAAAAGTATTGCCGTAGTTTTAGATGAATACGGCGGAACATCTGGTATTATCACAGTTGAAGATATAGTTGAAGAACTTTTTGGCGAAATTGAAGACGAACACGATAATGATGAAACCTTAATTGAAAATCAAATTGATGCCACAAACTTCCTATTTTCGACCCGATTAGAAGTGGAGTACATAAATGAAACCTATAAATTAAATATCCCCGAAGAAGATTCATATGAAACTTTGGGCGGATTTATAGTAAATACATCAAAAGAAATTTTGAATAAAGAAGAGCAAATAACAATTGGAAATTTTCATTTTCAAATAGTTGAAGCTACAAACAACAAAATTGAAGTTGTAAAAATGACGGTTTTAGATTAAAGAATACCTAATTTTATACTTTTTTTCATTTTTTTTGGAAATTCTAACATCAGTAGTACAATTATTTCACAGATAATTGTATTTTCGCAAACTGAAATAAAATAACAACATAATATAATGGCAATTTTATCAAAAATTAGACAACGTTCATTGTTAGCAATCGGCTTAATGGGCTTCGCCTTACTGGCATTTGTAGTAAGTGATTTAATACAAAAAGGACAATTCAATAAAGCATCAAAAGATGTTGGAAGCATT
>JAYUFJ010000407.1:0-3674 GCA_043738775.1 Flavobacterium sp.
ATCTATTTTTTGGCCGTATCGAAAATTTCGTAGCCAATTTTTTTAACATCCAATTTTTTATGAAAATAATCGCTGTAATTCCTGCTCGCTATGCGTCAACCCGATTTCCTGCCAAATTAATGCAAGATTTGTGTGGAAAAACTGTAATCACTAGGACTTATGAAGCTGCATTAAAAACCCAACTATTTGATGATGTGTTCGTTGTTACAGATTCCCAATTAATTTATGATGAGATTCTTAAAAATAATGGAAAAGTAATAATGAGTATCAAAAATCATGAAAGTGGTAGTGATAGAATTGCAGAAGCTGTAGAAAATTTAGATATTGATGTTGTTGTAAACGTGCAAGGCGACGAACCTTTTATTGACGTAGATTCATTATCAAAATTAATTGAAGTTTTTAAACAAGATAATAATAATCAAGTAGATTTGGCATCGTTAATGCGAAAAATCACAGATAGAAATGATATTCAAAACCCAAATAATGTAAAAGTTGTGGTTGATCAAAACCAATTTGCATTGTATTTTTCTCGTTCAGTAATTCCTTTTCCTCGTGAAGAAAATGTTGGCGTAAAATATATGCAACATATTGGTATTTATGGATTTAGAAAGCAAGCATTACTCGATTTTTATGCCTTACCAATGAAATCTTTAGAAGCTTCCGAAAAATTGGAACAATTACGTTATTTAGAATATGGAAAACGTATTAAGATGGTTGAAACAAATCATATTGGTATCGGAATTGATACACTTGAAGATTTAGAAAAGGCTAGAAAGATGTTTAAATAAATTACCAATCTATTTTTTTTAAATCCACCAACTATTTTTGAGTTCATTACCTAAAAAAATAGATTTGTAATTTAAACAAACTCAATTTCTAACTTTTTTCGTCTTTATAAATAAATTCTAAAGCTTAGAATGTAATGTTTAATTTTTTTTTTCAACTAGTATCAACTCATTATAAACTTCTAGGTTTGGAATAGAGGTGATCTTAAAATCATTTAAATTAAATTGTTTTTTATAGAATAAATTATTTTGAAAGTCGTTATTTAAAACCATAGTATTGAACAATATAAAGCCATTTATATCAAGTAAAAAACAAAGTCTATCTATAAAATTTTTTTCGTATAAAAAATTAGGCATTTTATTATCCTCAAAAATATCTACAACAATTAAATCATATTTATCTTTATTTTTTAAAACAAAATTATAAGCATCTTTAATTACAATTTCAAGATTTTTAATTTCGTTCAATTTAAAATATAAATTAGCAATTTTAATAATCTCTTCATCAATTTCTACTCCTTTAATTAAACCTTTAAATTTTATTTCTTCAATTAAAGTTTTAATTACGCTTCCACCAGCAACACCTAAAATTAATACCGATTGCATCGAGCGAATTTTTTGGTACCCAATTGTTCGCAATCCTTTTCTCAAAATACGCTGTAAACTTCCATAAGAATAATTTGTATTTTCAGTATCTAAAACCAAATCACCATTTACCCAAGTGATTTCAAGTGTTTTACTAATTTGCGACTTAGTTTTAAATATATTTATAGGAACAATATAACTTAATAGCTTAAAAAACATTTTTTTACAAAAATAAGTAAATAATTAATTTGAATTATAATTTGAAAAGGTACCATCTTTATAAAAAATAACAATTTGAGAAATTTCTTTAACATTTGAATTTATAGAACTAATAAAATTTGATTCAGAATTAGATAATTGCTCTATTTTTATTTGTGATTCATTTTTCGGATTTTTAATAGTTTCGTTTACAATTTCATCAGGGAAAGAAAAAGTTGGAGCAATTTGCTCATAAACATTATCAATAGGTTTTTCAATACTATTATTTTTTGGAAAACTTCCAATGCCATTTAAAATCCAATTGAATTCAACCTCGGGTAAAACAGAAACAATCTTCATTACAAATTCCAAACTGGGCTTATTTCTTCCCGAGAGTAGGTGAGAAAGACTTGAACGCTGAATTCCAATTTTATCAGCAAAAGTCGATCCAGACAAGCCATAAAAATCAAAAACCAATTCTAATCGTTTAACAAAATCATCTGTGTTTAACATTGTGAAAAGTATTTAAAATATATTACAAATGTAATTAAAAAATGATTACATCAATCGTTTACATTTGTAAATAGCTGTTAAATCTTTTAATTTTATCAAAAAAATACATTATATAATCTAATATAATTTACTGATTTACAATATTTAAAAATATATTATTTAAATTTTCATAATTAATATAATTCACCTATTTACAACTGTAAATTTAATTAAAATATCTATTTACAATTGTAATTTAGATTTTATTTTTAATAGTTTACAATTGTAAAAAGAAAGATGTTTACTTTTGTAATCTAATATTTTAAACAATGAATTTTATAGAATTGCATTCAAGTTATAAAGAAGAAAATCTTTATGGTAGATATGTAACTTTAAAGCATATTAAACCATTACTAAACCAAATTAAATTTAAAAAAAATGTAACTGTAATTGGTAAATCGGTATTAAATCAACCCATTTATAGTTTTAAAATAGGTAAAGGTCCAATTAAAATTTTAATGTGGTCGCAAATGCACGGTGATGAAAGCACTACAACAAAAGCACTTTTTGACTTTTTAAATTTATTAGTATCTAATAGTGAATTAGCAACTGTTTTTAAAACACGTTTTACGCTATGCTTTATCCCTTTATTAAATCCAGATGGTGCAGCAGTGTATACTCGTGAAAATGCAAATCGAGTTGATTTAAATCGTGATGCGCAAAACCAGTCACAGCCCGAAAGTATTGTTTTGAGGAAATTATTTAACGAGTTTAAGCCCAACTTTTGCTTTAATCTTCACGATCAACGAAGTATATATGGTGCTGGCGATACTGGAAAACCAGCTTTAGTATCTTTTTTAGCCCCATCATTTAATGTTGAATGTGATTATAATGATAGTCGTTTAAAAGCAGTTTCGGTTATAAATAGTATAAATGGTGAAATACAAAAACAATTTCCTGGTTATATTGGTCGTTTTAATGATGAATTTAATTTCGATTGTGTAGGAGATACCTTTCAATTTTTAAAAACACCAACTATTTTATTTGAAGCTGGCCATTGTGGGCTTGATTATTCGAGAGAAATCCCTCGAAAGGTAATATTTACTGCATTTTTATTGGCCTTACAGTCAATTCACGAAAACGATATCGTTGGTAATATTTTAAATGATTATTTAAGAATTCCTCAAAATAAAGTTAATTTTTATGATATTATTTGCAGAAATGCTAATGTATATTTTGATAATTGCGAAAAATGTATCAATTTTGCGATACAATTTACAGAAACGTTAATTGAAGACAAAATTAGATTTCAAGGGTATTTGGTAAAAATTGATAATTTGGACGATTGCTTTGCACATTTAGAGATAGAATCTAAAAACTGTGAAGTAATTTTAAAAAATAACCAATTTGTTTTAAATGAACCTATTACCATCAAAATAGGAAATGAAATTGAATTTGTTAATGGTTATAAAATAAATTAAAAAAACAAAAAAATAAACTACATTATTATGAGTAAATTTAGATTAGACGAAGTTGATCATCAAATTTTAGACATGTTGATTGATAACACTAGAGTCCCATTTACCGACATTGCTAAAAAATTATTAATTTCGG
>JAYUFJ010000408.1:0-3666 GCA_043738775.1 Flavobacterium sp.
GGAACAACTTTCACAGTGTCATTACCAATAATTTAAAAATATAAAAATGAATTTCGAAAACATACTTGTAACCTCAGAAAACGGAATTGGACAAATAACAGTCAATCGACCAACAAAATTAAATGCTTTAAATTTAGCTACGATTAAAGAGCTGCACAACGCATTTAAAACTTTAAACGAAAGTATCGAAACAAGAGTAATTATTATAACTGGCGAAGGTGAAAAAGCGTTTGTTGCTGGAGCAGATATTTCAGAATTTGCAAATTTTTCGATTGAAGAAGGAGCTCAATTGGCTGCTCAAGGGCAAGAATTATTATTTGATTTTATTGAAAAATTAGCAACACCAGTAATTGCTGCTGTTAATGGATTCGCTCTTGGAGGTGGTTTAGAATTGGCTATGGCTTGCCATTTCCGAATTGCGTCTGAAAATGCAAAAATGGGACTACCCGAAACTTCATTGGGAGTTATACCTGGTTACGGAGGCACACAACGATTGCCACAATTGGTTGGAAAAGGCCGCGCAATGGAATTAATTATGACAGCAGGAATGATTGATGCCGAAACAGCAAAAAATTATGGTTTAGTAAATTATGTTGTTTCACAAGCCGAACTTATAGAATTTACTAAAAGTATTGCTTCAAAAATTTTAAAAAACTCACCCGTTGCAATTTCAAAAGCAATAAAAGCTATAAATGCAAATTATAAAGAAGGCATTAATGGTTTTGATGTTGAAATTAAAAACTTCGGAAAATGTTTTGGAACCGATGATTTTAAAGAAGGAACAACAGCGTTTTTAGAAAAGCGAAAAGCAGTTTTTGCAGGAAAATAAAATAAATTTAAAAAATTGTTCTTCACTAATTTCAATGATTTTATTTTTTTATAATACAGCACGTTCTATTGATTGATTTTAGAAATCTAGTTTTTTGACATACAATTATTTACCTCATTTTAAATCGTTTATAGGCATTGAACAAATTTGCCATGAAAATATTTTTTTCTTGAAATAAAAAACTTAACATTTAAAATGTTATTAGTATTCAAAAAAAAGTTATTTTTACTAAAATAATTTATTTACATTTGTACACCTAAAAAACTAACACAAATCAAATGGCTAACGAATTGAAAATAAAAGCTTTTGAATATGTCTTATATAAATTAGATGAGTGGTATAAAGAAAAAAACACTTCTTCTACACATAATGACATTAGTGTTCTGAAAGGACTAAAGTTGCTTTTCTTTGTTTCAGCAGTTGATTCAAAAAAAGATTCTGATGAAACTCTCCTTGATGTTGTTTTTAATAATTTTGTAGCAATGCCTTACGGTCATGTTGAAAGTGATGTTTATTCAAATATTAAAAGTAATAGTCATAAAAGTATTGTTATTGATAACAATAAAACAACTATCTCTAACTCAACTAAAATTTTAGAATTAGATAATAATATAAAGACTAAAATTGACAATTCTATTAATAAATTAAAAGGTATTAATGCCGATTTAATAAATATGTCTGCTTTTAATTTAGTTGAATTAAGTCATTCTTGGTATTCTTGGAAATTTTATTTTGCAAAAGCAAAAAGAAATAACACAAATAAAGAATCTATCCCGAACGAAATTATCAAATCCGAAGAGAAATTCTTTTTTATTAATTAAGTCATAACAAAATATGACTAGATTTATACAAGAAATACAAGAGATTTTAAATTCTTTTAACATAATTTCAGAGTCCACAAATAAATCTATAGTTGACAATCGAACTGGAAACACTTCTCCAAGTCTTGAATCAATTGAAGAAAAATTAATTGAAGTATATTCTCAATCCCAATATGAAGAATTGATTAATATTTTAAAAAAAATTAATTATTCTTTAATTTCAGGGGAATACATTGCTAATATTGAGATTAAAACTGATATAGAAAAAGTTATCATTAAACTTTCTGAAACTGTAAATATCAGTAATGATTTTGATGATTTACAGACGAAAATTTTCGGATTAGTTTCTACTGTAAAAATTGCTCTTGAAGCTTATAAAATTTTTATTCAAGAAATAGAAAATAAGTTTTCAAGTGAACGAATAGATTATTTGTTTTCATTTAACCAGCAAATTGAAAAAGAATATAGTAATATTGAATCAACTATTGAATCAACTATTGAATATCAAAATTTAATCAATTATTTTCTTAATAATCTTTATTTGTCAAATGTTGACCATTTTTCGTCTATTGAAGATAATCAATTTGAAATATTATTTAAAATAGAAAAATTCATTGAAAATTGTGATATTATTCCATTGGAGGAAATCTCTAAATTAATAAAGATAAAAATCGGCTTTTTAGAACACAAATGGAAAGCAAGAAAACAAGAAGAAAATCCATCTGCAATATTTTATTTGATTGATAATAAAAGCTATACTATTGATGAGTTTAAATCAACCAATAATAAGCTAAATGAATGGTCTGAAATAATTAACTCACATTACCAGTTATATATTACAAATTGGGCGCATAACACGGAAAATCGAGTTAAATTTTATAAAGACAAATCCCTTAGTGAACTAAATTTTTTACAAATACATCAGTTAATTAAATACTATAAAGATGTAAAAAAAGTACCTCATAAACTTAAAGAAATTTCAAAATTTTTATTAGAAAAAGCAAAAGAAGAAAACTCGTTTTACAATTCGTATGCCTTAAATATAATTTCAAATTACGCATTAAACAATAAATTTTCCCTGTTTTTAGAATCAAATTCTGATTTAGCTGTAATTAGAAATGAATATAAAAACACCAAGGAGAAAATTAAAGGTGAAATTAACAACTTTTTTCTTGAGTTTAAATATCTAAATTCATTAATGGATATTTTAGAAATAAAAATCAATGAAAAAGAAAACCTTGAATTTTTAGAATATGAAAAAATCATTATAGATGAATGTAAGATAATTTTAGAAACATACTTTGCAAATAAAGAATGGTCAAAAAACAACAATAATTATATTTTCCTATTGCCTTTTGAAGAATGTTTGGTTGAAATTGATAATAATGGTGAATCTAAAAATAGCATATTTATCGCATCATCTTTTTTATTACCACCAGATAATAGTAAAATTGAAGTCCAATATAATGAGATAAGACAAAAACACAAAAGTCTTTCATATCATATAAGCACTATAAAAAGGTTAAGAAAAGATTTGAATAAAATTGATGAACTGAATAATGCATTTGATAAACGTGATTTCAAATCAATTGAAATAATTAGCATATTTACTGCAATGATAACTTTTATTTTATCATCAATTCCAGCTTATAAATTTATTGATAGTGTTTGGAGTTCTTTGCTTTTCATGTTGTCATTAGCTTCATCTTTGGGTATTTTTGTTATGCTTATTTTATTTTCAACTCGTGGTTTTAAAGATAACAAAAGAGGGCTTCTTTATTTAGGAATCCTTGTTTTTATTGCTTTAGTTGGATATAGCTCCTTGTCCAATTTTGAAAAAAAGAAGGGTGTTGTAAATATTCAAGAAAAACGAAGTATAGATTCAATTGTGAAAATGAAAGTTGATTCAATATATAAAAAAAATAACCCAAACCCTAGTAAATGAGGCTGGGTAACACCCCGCTCGGTGATGGTCTCCCGACCTCGCCGCTGTTATTATAAAAAGTTTTAATCTTC
>JAYUFJ010000409.1:0-3660 GCA_043738775.1 Flavobacterium sp.
AAATATGTTTTTAATTCATCTGACATATTTATGTGACTATGTCCTTCATCTGTAAAAGACACAATAGGTGCTACAATTTGATAAAAGTCCAATGAACTCATATTGCCTTTTATTTTACTTTTTTGAATATTACAAATACTATCAAATTGTAACCTTGAATTGTACCAAAGTCCAACTTTGGTTTCATAGTAAGCATTTTGTAGAATGTCAAAATCCTGATTAAGTTCTTTAAAACTAAATATTTTTAAGGTTTTTGAAATTTCTTTTAATACGATTGAGTATTTTCCGTTTTGAGAATTAGATTTATCGTCAAGTGGTTTTACAGATATCGAATAGTTTTCAGAATTTTCAGGAGAAAAAATAATTTTTTCAGGACCAAACATTCCGTTTGGCGTATCAACTTCCGCTATTACCTTGCTTTTTTTATCTTTTAAAGTGACAACCAAATCTATTCCTTGTTGCAAAGCAACAATGGAATAGTATGTGTCTTTTTTTAGATTTAAATTGAAATTTTGTTCTTCATTTCTACTTATTTGCAAATCATTTATTTCTTGATTTAGTTGTAACAAACTTGATTTGTTATTCTGTTGTCCAAATGCTAAAGTTGAAAATAGAATAGAAGATAAAAGTATTAATTTTGTCATTATTATTTTTGATTTGTTTCTTTTTCATTTTTTGAAAAATTAGGGTTATAGATTCATATCGTTTTATAGTCAATTAAATCATTTCTCGGACTTTTATTTACGAAAAGCAGTTCTTATTTAGTTCTTTCTTTTTCATCGTCATTCCCGAAATCTCTTTTCTCTACATCAATTTTTTTGCTTCCAAATTTGTATGTAACTGCGATTTTAAAAAATTGGTTATTCCCATGCGAGGAATAAACTTGAAATATGTTATTAGTGTTTGTTGTTTTATATGCTTTATTGGTGTTAAATAAATCTTGTGCGGTAACCGCAAGAAGTAAATTGTTTTGTAAAAAAGAAAATTTAAAAGAAACATCAAGGCTTTGTGTTTGCCTTTTTTTATTTAAAAGATCATATTCAGGTGCTTGATACCAATAGTTTAGACCTGCTTTGATGTTCTTTTTTTTGTTTAAGATAAAAGTATTATTTGTTGACAAATAAAAACTTAATCCTTTTGTTTCGGCTAAGCTTATATTTTGTGTAAATTTAGAATGAGAGTAATATAAATATGCCTCTAAATTACTTTCCCACCAATCATATTTATTAAAAACATATGATTCGGATATGTCGTAACTGTCAAACGTGAAATAATTTAGTTGACTAAAATATTGAATGTTATTGCTGTTGTTTACAAAAGGGACTTCTCCAAATCCTTGTGTTTCGTGGCTATATGAAAGTGATGTTGTTAGAAAATCCTTGTAAGTATGTTTAATTCCTAAATTATTTGAAAATTGCGGTAGCAAAAATGGATTTCCTTCTGTATAACTGTATGCACTTGAATAAAATTTAAAAGGGTTTAAATCTCTGAAGCCTGGTCTTTCAATTCTCCTGCTAAAATCTATTGAAAAGGTATTATTTTCATTTTGTTTATATGAAACATATGCGGTTGGAAAAAATTCAAAATAATTATTTGTGTTTTTCTGATTCAAATTAACCGATAATCCTTTTGTTTGTGTACTTTCCAATCTAACACCAAGTTGAATATCCCATTTTTCTTTGCCTAATTTTTTACTGCCTGATACATATATTGCTTGAGTATTCTCATTAAAATTAAAACTATTACTTTGATTTGTATTGAGTATTGGAGTGCCTGTTGTTGTATTGTAATATAGTACACTATTTACAGTTTCTGTAAATGTAAATTTAGAACCATATGACATATTAACCCACTTTAAAGGATGTTCAAAATCTATTTTACCTGAATAATTATTTATTTTTTGAAAACCTATATTATTTGTTGATAGTATTCCGTTCGGCGTTTGTTGATTATTTGGAAGTAAATTTTGGGTAATAAAATCCCGATTATCGTTGTTTTGTAAAGTAAAATAATCAAAATCGGTTGTTATTTTTCTGCCAATTGTATCTATTGTTACTATGTTGTGCCAATTTAATGAATGGAAAAAATTATTTTTCAAATTTCTTGCTGTTGTGTTTATTAATGAGTCAATTTGATTGGTGCTGTTTTTAGTTATTTTCCCAAAATCATTTTCATATGTTTTTGGTTTGCTTTTATTTCCTAAATATTGAATTCCCGATGTCCATTTATTTGTGATTTTATAATCTATACCAACTCTTCCACTTATAATATCCGAATAATTTTTTTTATTAAAATCGGTTATCCAATTTTGATTAGGATAATAAATTTCATCTTTTTCAATTCTTTTTGTAATTCCATTTTGATAATTAAGATTACTAAAAAAGCTTATTCTGTTTTTTTGGTAATTCAAATCTCCTCCAAAATTAGTTGTAGGATAAATTGTTTGTTTGTAAGAACTATTTAATGACGCATTCCAACTATCTTTTTTCGCCTTTTTTAGTTTTATATTTACAATTCCGCTATTGCCTTCTGCATCATATTTTGCTGGTGGTGTAGTTATTACTTCAATATTTTTGATGTTACTAGAGGGTATTGATTTTAAAAAATTTGTTAAATCATCATCATTTAATTGAATAAGTTTATCGTCAACCATAACTGACAAACCTTTTTTACCAATCATACTGATTTTATCATCATTAACTCGAATACTTGGAGTAATCTTCAAGGCATCAATAGCATCACCGCCGGAGGCGGAGATACTATTTTCGACATTGAAAATTAATCTATCTACTTTTCTTTCTATGAGTTTCTTTTTTGAATTTATTACAACTTCTTGAAGTTGTTGTTGATTTTCTGTAATTTGTATTACTCCTATATATAAGTCTTGAATTACAGTAATTTTTTCTTTGTATAATATTTTGCCTAATTGTTTTACCAATAACTTATATTCGCCTTTTTCTGTTAGAATTGTAAATTTTCCATCTACATTTGTTAATTCACTTTTTGCAATTATAGAATCTTTATTTTGTAATTGCACTTCTAAAAACTCAATTGATTTATTGCTTTTGTCTTTTATTTGTCCGCTAATATTTACTTGCGAAAACAATTTACTTGGAAAAATAAAAAATAGAAAAAAAAGGAGGAAATAAATTTTGCTCATATTGTTTGATTTGTTTTTGTAAATCTATGTAAATAAATTCTTAAACATGTAACTTTTCTGTTGTTTAAATGTAAAATTTTTTATACATTTTTCTTTTTTATACGGTTTTTATGCGGTTCGTGTAGCTCAAGGTATCACATAACGTCTCGTGGCTTGGCGGCAGTTGGGGATTTGGTTAGCCAAATGTATCGATTTAAGACCAGACTTCCAAGTACAAAACCAACTTTAAAGTTTGCCTAAAACCCCAATTGCGCCAAACCGCTGTTGGCAGAAGTTATAGTTTAGGTTTAATTAAATTCTCGATTTCAATTTTCAATTTTGGTAAATGATTTGTCAATATTGACCATATGTTTTCGTCGGATACGTTATCATAAGCGTGAATTACTTGATTCCGCAATCCAACGATTGCTTTTGCATTAGTTATTTTTTCGGTAAAAAAATTATCACGAGTAATAATTCTGTTGATGGCTTATCCAATAATTTCGAGATTTCGTTCAACT
>JAYUFJ010000410.1:0-3649 GCA_043738775.1 Flavobacterium sp.
AAGCTATTATTTCAACACAACTAGACAATTATAACTCTTTTGCTCAAAATTATTGTCAACAAAACAACATTGCTTTTGTGAATATAACCGACATCACTCGTCAAGGGTTGGCTAATTCTGCATTGGTGGCTTCCGATGGTTTGCATCCATCACAGTTGGCGTATGCAAAATTCATAGAGCGCATTTTACCATTAGCAAAAATAAAGTTGGGATTATAAATTATTCTGGAGCTAACTCAACTTCCAAACCATCAATTTCGTTAGTTATTAAAATTTGACAGCTCAAGCGCGAATTTTCTTTTACATTAAATGCTTCCCAAAGCATAGCATCTTCATCATCCGATTTTTCAGGAATTACAATATCGTTTAAAACATAACATTGGCACGATGCACATAGTGCCATTCCGCCACAAATACCAATTGTTCCTTCGGGAACAAGTTCATACATTCGAACAATTTCCATAAGGTTCATGTTCATGTCGGTTGGAGCTTGTACTTTATGACGAACGCCTTTTCTGTCAATGATGAGTAAAGTTATATCTTGCGGCATGCTTGTTTTTTTTTTTCTTAATTGCTCTAAATCAGCTAAATTTTTTTGCCGTCCTGTTCCTATTTTTTTTCTTAAGATCCTTAAAATCAATGTACGGAACTCTAAAATTTTTGGTAGTTAACCATATTTACAATTTTTTTGACTTTTTTTTAAATATCAATCAGCCAACTTTGGTCAATGTTTCAATTCTTATTATAAAAAAAACCTTAATGGTTTTTTTACCTCGCTAATCTCAATTTGTTATTTATTCAATAGATTTAACAACAGCTTTTTCAGCTTCTTTTCGAGTTCCATCAAAACCATCTACCCCAGAGACAGTTGTGTATTTCAAAACGTATTTTTTACCAGGATTCATTCGCTGGTAAACGCTTTGTACCATTAAAGTAGCTTCGTGAAAACCGCAAAGAATTAATTTTAATTTTCCAGAATATGTATTTACGTCACCAATTGCATAAATACCTTCAATATTAGTTTGATAATCCAATGAATTATTGACTTTTATGGCATTTTTTTCGATTTCTAAACCCCAATTGGCAATGGCCCCGAGTTTTGGAGTAAGTCCAAAAAGAGGAATAAAATAATCCGTTTTTAGGTTACGATGCGCTCCGTTTTCTTCAATGTCGATAGATTCTAGTTTTTCTGAGCCATTTAATCCAATAACTTCAGCAGGAGTTATTAAATGAATTTTGCCCAATGCTTTTAAATCTTGTACTTTTTCAACTGAATCTAATGCGCCACGAAATTCGTTTCGGCGGTGAATTAAAGTAACTTTTGATGCAATTTTTGATAAAAAGATACTCCAATCCAAAGCAGAGTCGCCACCACCTGCAATTACTATTTTTTTATCTCGAAACAATTCTGGATCTTTTATAAAATATTCAACACCTTTATTTTCATAAAACTCTATATCTTCAATTATAGGCTTTCGTGGCTCAAAACTTCCTAGTCCGCCGGCGATTGCTATTGCAAAAGCATGATGTTTTGTGCCTTTATTTGTGGTTACAATAAACGTTCCATCATCTTGCTTATAAATAGTTTCGGCTGTTTCGTTTAATGTAAAACCTGGCTCGAATTGCTTACATTGTTCCATTAAATTACTTACCAAATCGCCTGCCAAAACTTCTGGAAAACCTGGAATATCAAATATTGGTTTTTTAGGATAAAGTTCTGATAATTGTCCACCTGGTTGAGGTAGAGCATCGATGATATGGCATTTTAGTTTTAATAATCCTGCTTCGAAAACAGTAAAAAGTCCAGTTGGGCCTGCACCTATTATTAGAATATCTGTTTTAATCATTTTTTTAATTTCTATGATAAAGGTCTTAAATAGCTAAGATATATTTGAAAAAATTAAATTTTCTTTTAATTTCGGGGTTTGTTAAAGATTTAAATCAAAGTTTCATTCTTTTGAGTGAGGACTTCAACGGATTTACCTTTCCCAACTACATTATCTTCCAAATCTAAAGCACATTTATCACTGTTTCGATTTGAGGTGCGTAACGTTTTATAGTGGTTTCTACTCCTGCTTTCAATGTCATTTGATTGACGCTACAACCTGTGCAAGCGCCTTCAAAACGAACTTTTACGTGCCTTAGGTCTTCTATTGAAACGAGTGAAATGTCGCCACCGTCGGTATTTAAAAACGGACGGATTTCTTCAAGCGCTTTTTCGATGTTTTGAGTTAATTCTTCTTGGTTCATAATTATTTGAGATTTTAGATTTCATATTTCGGCAGCTACCGAAAGTGAAAAATATATTTTATTTTTTTATTGATGAACAACCCGCCATTGTTGTGATTTTTATAGCTTCTGTTGGAGCGAGATTCTCGTTTCTATTTACTGTTTCTTGAACTACTTTTCGGGTGATTTCTTTAAAAACACTTTCAATTATTGAACCAGATTGTAATGCTGCAGGACGACCAAAATCACCAGCTTCTCGAATGCTTTGCACTATTGGAACTTCGCCCAGAAACGGAACTTTTAAGTTTTCGGCTAGGTTTTTTGCACCTTCTTTACCAAAAATATAATATTTTGTATGAGGTAATTCTTCGGGAGTGAAGTATGCCATATTTTCAATTATTCCTAATACGGGAACATTAATTGCTTCAGATAAAAACATAGAAACACCTTTTTTTGCATCGGCTAAAGCCACGGCTTGAGGTGTGCTTACTATAACCGCACCTGTTATTGGTAACGATTGCATTATAGATAAATGAATATCTCCAGTACCTGGCGGAAGGTCAATTAACATAAAATCAAGTTCGCCCCAATCTGCATCAAAAATCATTTGATTCAATGCTTTTGAAGCCATTGGGCCTCGCCATATAACGGCTTGACTTGGTGCTGTAAAAAATCCGATGGATAATAATTTCACTTCGTAACTTTCGATTGGTTTCATTTTCGATTTTCCGTCAATCGTTATTGATATTGGTTTCTCGTTTTCTACATCGAACATTATTGGTATACTTGGCCCATAAATATCAGCATCTAAAATACCAATTTTAAAACCCATTTGAGAAAGTGAAACGGCTAAATTAGCAGTTACTGTTGATTTTCCTACGCCGCCTTTACCTGATGCAACTGCGATTATATTTTTAATTCCGGGTATAGTTTTTCCTTTTATTTCATTTGCTTTTTCGGGAGTTTCTACCTTGATATTTACTTTTACAATGATTTCAGTTGAAAAAGTTTGATGGATTAGTTTTTTTATATCGTCTTCAGCACGTTTTTTTATGTGCAATGCTGGTGTTGTAATTGATAATTCTACTACAACTTCGTTGCCAAATGTGAGAACATTTTTTACAGCTCCACTTTCAATCATATTTTTTCCTTCGCCTGCAATTGTAATAGTTTCAAGTGCTTTTAGGATTGCTGCTCTTTCTAATTTCATTTTTATTTAATCTAAATAATGGTTACAAAGATACATATTTTGTTTAAAAGTTTTGGGGTTTAAAAGTTTAAAATTGTTAAATGAAATTGGTTAAAAAAGATTAAATTTTAGGTAAATTAAATTTTTTTTTAGATTTTTGAGTTAAATTAAATTTCATTGATGGAAGAAAATAAAAATAACGAAGAAGAATTACCAAAATTAACTTTGAAAG
>JAYUFJ010000411.1:0-3626 GCA_043738775.1 Flavobacterium sp.
TCCATTTTTATTAATCTATTAAATTATGGTTTCATTTTTCTTGTATTTTAAGATAAAATTGTTTTTCGCCATTTTCTGGAACTGGAATTGTCAATGGCATTCCACATTCTGAACATTTATCATTTAACTTTCCCTGAATTTCTGGATGCATTGGGCAAGCATATTTTATTTCGATTTCGTTCATGATTATTCTGTTTTGGTTATTAATGTTTGCTGGGCTTCGGCTTTCTTTTTTTCTTCGGCTTTTTTCTTTTTCTTAAAAAATCCTCTTAAAAGAAAATTATGTTTGGCGGCTTCTTCAATTTCCAACAAACCTTTAGATCCTTTTTCGATATTGGTCAAGGACGAATCTAACGAAATTGCCAATCGCTCGTTGGTTACTAATTTGGATAAAATGCCTTTATCGGAATTCATTTTTTTGCTAAAAATTTCGAATTCATTAGAACTTTTTTCGAGATTATTCAATGTTTTTTCGATTGAATTAGCATAATTTGGGTTCGTCATTAATTTTGATAATGTACCGTTTTTATCGTTCATATTTTTAGAGAAAACCACAAATTCGTCTGAACTGGTTTGCAAGTTTGCAATAGTTTTGTCTAGTACTTTTGCAAATTCCTCATCAGTTAAAACCTTGTTTAATGCACCTTTACCTTTATTGATTTTGATGCTAAATTCGGAAAGTTGCATAGTAATTATTTGAGCATTATCAACACTTTTTCGCAAACCTTTCATTAAATCTTCAAGTTCAACAGCTTTGGTTGAAGCAATTGTTGCATTGTCTTTTACGATTTCATTAGATGATGTTCCTGGCGAAATGGTTAGGACTTTGTCACCCATTAAACCGTCGGAACCTATGCTAGCAATTGCATCTTTTTTGATGAATTTTTGAATTTCTTCTTTGATAATTAAATCGACAACTACGGTTGAATCAGAGACGAATTCGATGTTTTTAACAGTTCCAATATTAATTCCCGAAAAACGAACGTTGTTGCCCACTTTTAAACCGCTTACATTTTTGAATTGAGATTTGAGATGAAATGTAGCTGCAAAAAGGTTCTTATTTTTTCCGATAAAATAGATAGTTACTACAAATAAAGTTAATCCAAGTAGAACGAACATTCCTAGTTTCCAAATATAATTTGCTGATTTTTTCATAATTTGTTTTTGTTTATAACCCTGTTATGGTTTAAAACCCTAACAGGGTTGATTGGCTAAATAAAAAACGATTTTACCCACTCGTCATCGCTTTTTTCGAGTTCTGCATAAGTTCCTTCGGCATTGATTACACCATCTTTTAGAATCATAATTCGGTTTCCTGTCATTTTTGCGCAAGCCATATCATGTGTAATAATTATTGACGATGTTTTGTATTTTTTTTGAACAGAAAGTATCAATTCGCTAATTTCTTTGGAAGTTATAGTGTCTAATCCTGATGTTGGTTCGTCGTAAAGAATTATTTCTGGGTTGATAATTAAGGTTCTTGCCAGTCCAATTCGTTTTCGCATGCCGCCAGATAATTCGGCTGGCATTTTATCGATGGCTTCTTTTAGACCAACACTTTCCAGGGCTTCGTTTATTTTATTTTCTATGTCTTGGTTCGTTAAATCTTTGGTATGGTGTTTTAAAGTAAATGCCAAATTTTGTCTAACTGACATCGAATCATATAACGCACCGTTTTGAAACATAAACCCAATTTTGACCCGAATTTTATTTAAGTCTTCGTTTTTTAGATTGGTAATATCTGTTCCAAAAACTTTAATTTCTCCTTTATCGGCTTCGACCAAACCAACCAAACATTTAATTGTTACCGATTTCCCCGAACCCGAACGACCCAGAATTACCAAATCTTCGC
This sequence comes from Flavobacterium sp., assembly GCA_043738775.1. Lineage (GTDB taxonomy): Bacteria > Bacteroidota > Bacteroidia > Flavobacteriales > Flavobacteriaceae > Flavobacterium. Next base: position 1,853 of record JAYUFJ010000411.1, read on the forward strand.
CTTTATTTACCGTCAAGTTTATGCCTTTTAGCACTTCGTTTTTCCCGAATGATTTCCAAAGATTTTTGATTGATATGATGGGTTTATTATCCATAATTCTAGAAAAATAAATCGGTTATTTGTACCGCCAACATATCGATTATAAAAATAGAAAGTGAGGCAGCAACTACGGCCTCGTTAGCAGCAATACCTACACTTGCCGTTCCGTTTTTTGCATTGAAGCCTTTGTAACAACCAATTAATCCAATAAAAAATCCGAAGAAAAAAGTTTTGATAACTGCTGGCATTAAATCTAAAAATTCCAAATGTTCAAAAACATCCGAAAAATAGCGTAACAAACTCATACTTCCGCGAACATTATAGCCAATGTAACCTCCATAAATACCTACCATATCTGCGAACAGAACTAAAATAGGTACCATTAATGTGGTGGCTAAAATTCGGGTTACAACCAAATATTTATACGGATTGATTGCCGAAACTTCCATAGCATCAATTTGCTCGGTCACTTTCATTGATCCTAATTCGGCACCAATACCAGAGGCAATTTTACCAGCACAAATCAAGGCAGTGATTACTGGGGCAATTTCTCGAATTAGTGATAACGAAACCATACTTGGCAACCAACTTTCGGCTCCAAACTTGGTCATTGTAGGTCGTGATTGAATGGTTAAAACCAATCCCATAATAAAACCTGTGATAACAACCAAAGGCATAGATTTGTAGCCAATAGCATAGCACTGACGGAAAAATTCATTGATTTGAAAAGGAAATTTAAAAATTTCTTTAAAAAATCGACCTGTAAAAATGGAAAAATTTTCTGTTTCTTCTAAAATATTTTTAACGTCATTTTGCATCTTTTATTTGTTTAGAACCCAAAGTTTATAATTGAGAATTGTTGCAAAACTTACCCACGAAATATAGGGTACTAATAGCCAAGCAGCCGTTTTGGAAATATCTGAAAATTTAAAAATTGTAACTACAATTAAACTAATCATCATTAAAATTTCGACAAAGGCGCACAACGGAGATTGAAATTTAAAAAACAAAATAGTCCACCAAAAATTCAAAAACAATTGTGCTGCAAAGATCAAACAAGCATGAAATTTTTGAGTTTGTGGAGCATTACTTTTCCAAACTAGCCACAAAGAAATGCCCATTAAAAGATATAAAACAGTCCAAACGGGACCAAATAAATATCCTGGCGGATTCCACGATGGTTTTACAATAGTATCAAACCAAGTATTGTTTTGAGTATTGGTCAATAATCCGGAAATGATGCCTGTTGCTTCACAAATTAAAATACAAATTGCTAATTTCCAATTGTTTGATAATGTAGTTGTTATTTCCATAAATTTGTTTTTGAATTATTATTAACATAGAAACGTTTTGTAATTATGCTATTCTATATATTTATTATTAGACCTATTTTTGCGTTTAGTAAACCATTTGTTGCTGTTAGTAAACCATTTGTTGCTGTACGATGACTATTAAAAACTGTCCGATGACTTTTAGAAGCTGTCCGATGACTTTTTGAAATTGTCCGATAACCTTTAGTAGCTGTCCGATGACCTTTAGAAGGCATAAAAAACATAAAAAACAAAAATTTATAACTTCTAATCTTGTTTATTATTTATCTAATTAAAAATAAACCTGCAAAACTTAAAAATCTTGCAGGTTTTATACTATCAATGCTATTTGTTAGTACCAAAAAATACTTTTTTGGTGAGCAACTTCTTCTCTTGACTAAACAACATTGATTTATTCTGTCAAT
>JAYUFJ010000412.1:0-3625 GCA_043738775.1 Flavobacterium sp.
CTATTTAGTAAAAAAATTGGGTTTAAAAGACAGTCCCGATTTATACAAAGCAATTGATGACGTAATTGAAAAGTATGGACGTTCAAATCGAAGTAAATATAGAGTAGTAGTTTATTATTTACTTTGTGTTCACTTTGATAAAGCAAGTGCTTACGATAAATAAAAATTAAAATTAAAAAAAGCGTTCAATATAAAATGAACGCTTTTTTTGTGATTTTTTATTTTTCTAAAATAACCAATTTATAATGACTCCAGTTTACACTTATCATAAACAAATTTCCTAAAAATAATGGTATAGCAATTGGCAAACCTTGTTGACTCATAAATAGATTAATTAATAAAATATTTATAGTTAAAGGCAATAAAACTAAACTAGAAAAAGAAACAAATTTATTCGATAAATAGGATATTCCGCAAACTAATTCTAAAAATTTAACTAAAGGCATCATGTAAAACGAGGCTTTCAAACCATCATTAAATTGTTTTAAATTTCCCGAAAATTCGGGCTCAGGAAATAATTTTAAAAAAAATGTTATCGACGCAAATAATAATAAAATCCCTATTAGTGTTCGGATAATGTGAGTTGCAATTTTCATGTTTTATAAAGTTTTTGGTTAGAAAACAAATTTAAGAAATCTTATTTAGACATTAACATTTTATTTTATAAACTCATAGAAACCTTTTGATATATTAAGTTTAATTTTTTTTAATAAATATTATATTTAAATTAAAAAATAACAATTTCATATTTAAAAAACTTAAAAATAGCAATATCGCAAAATTTTGATATTTTAATAACTGTTAAAGTACTATTTTAAAACATTTTCTTAATTTTGAATAAATCAATTAAAAAAAATGAAAGTAGGAATAGACTGTTTCGCATTTGACATACCCAAAATATATTTGCCAATAAAAACTTTAGCAGAAAAACGAAATATTGAACCCGAAAAATTAATTAAAGGTCTCGGATTGCATAAAATGAGTTTTCCTGATGTTCATCAAGATGTAATTACTTTTGCAGCAAATGCAGTTTATAAATTACTGCTTCAAGAAAATTTGAAACCTGAACAAATTGACCGTATATATGTAGGTTCAGAAAGTGGTGTAGATGCTTCAAAACCAATCGCTTCCTATATTATTGAACTTTTAGAACAACAATTTGGTAAATCAACTTTTAATCATTGTGATGTTGTTGATTTAACTTTTGCTTGTATTGGTGCTGTTGATGCTCTTCAAGTCAACATAGATTTCGTTCGGCTAAACCCTGATAAAAAAGCAATTGTTGTAGCTACTGATAATGCTAAATACGATTTGAATTCAACGGGTGAGTACACACAAGGAGCTGGTGCAGTAGCTATATTAATTTCCTCAAATCCAAGAGTATTGGCTTTTTCAAATAAAGTTGGAGTTTCAAGTCAAGGCGTTTTCGATTTTTTTAAGCCTCGACGCTATGTTTCAAAAAAAGAGATTTTGAAAACCGATGATAATCTAGAATGGTTTGGAATTTTAGAAAACGAAATCGCTATTTATAAAGAGCAACCCGTTTTTGACGGGCAGTATTCAAATCAATGCTACATAAATCGTATTACAGAGGCCTATTTTCATTTCAAAAAAACAACCAATCAAACTGATATTGTTTATCAAAATTGGGAAAATATTTTAATGCATTTACCTTATTGCTTTCAAGCGCGACGTACATTTGTTGAAATTTTTGCACAAGAAAATCCAATTTATAATTTAAAAATTACAGATTTAGATTATAAAGATAGAATTAAGGCAATTTCGAAAAGTGATGCCTATTTAGAATTTGTAAATCGTACAATTTATCCATCTGAAATTGCATCAGGACAAGTTGGCAATATGTACACCGGATCAATTTTTCTTGGATTGCTGTCTACTTTAAGCTATCATTTTGAAAATAAATCGGATTTAACCAATAAAAAAATGGGATTTATTGCATACGGAAGTGGTTCAAAATCAAAGGTTTTCGAAGCAGAAGTTCAAAAAGATTGGCGGGAAGGAATTAAAAGTTTAAACCTATTTGAAACTTTAAATAAATCGATCGAAATTGATTTTGAAACTTATTTAAAATTACATAAAAAAGAGCAAAAAGTGTCAGTTTTAAAACCCTGTAACGAATTTACATTGGAACGTATCGAAACAAAAAATCCAGTTTTAATTGGAGCTAGGTATTATAAATATGTTGATTAATTACTTATATTTTGACATTGAAGTTGAATTCATTACTTTTGCAAACAAAATTTAAACTTTAATTATGAGTCAATTTGATGTTACCATAATCGGTTCTGGTCCAGGTGGATATGTCGCTGCAATTCGTTGCGCACAATTAGGAATGAAAACTGCTATAATCGAAAAATATTCAACCCTTGGCGGAACGTGCTTAAACGTTGGTTGTATCCCTTCAAAAGCACTACTTGCATCATCGCATCATTATGAAGAATTACAGCATTTTGCCAATCACGGAATAGAAATTTCGGGCGAGGTAAAGGTAAATCTTCAAAAAATGATTGATCGTAAACAAGCTGTTGTTGATCAAACTTCGGGCGGAGTTAAATTTTTAATGGATAAAAACAATATTACCGTTTTTAATGGTCTTGGTTCCTTTGAAGATACAACTCATATAAAAATTACGAAAACTGATGGAACATCTGAAGTAATTGAATCTAAAAATATAATCATTGCAACTGGTTCAAAACCATCAAATTTACCATTTATTACTGTTGATAAAGAAAGAATAATAACATCAACCGAAGCCTTAAAATTACCCGAAGTTCCAAAACACCTTTTGATTATTGGTGGTGGAGTTATTGGAATTGAATTAGGTCAAGTATATTTACGATTGGGAGCTCAAGTTTCTGTTGTAGAATATTTGGATAGAATTATTCCAGGAATGGATTCTAGTTTATCAAAAGAGTTGACCAAAGTTTTGAAAAAACAAGGAATGAAATTTTATGTTTCTCATAAAGTAAAATCGGTAGTTAGAAACGGAAATGTTGTACAATTACAAGCCGAAACTCCAAAGGGAGAAATACTAACTTTAGATGGTGATTATGCATTAGTTTCGGTTGGAAGAAAACCTTTTACAACTGGTTTGGATGTAGAAAAAACGGGTGTGAAAATTACCGATAAAGGAATGGTAGAAGTTAACGATCATTTGCAAACATCGGTTTCAAATATATATGCTATTGGCGATGTAGTTCGAGGAGCAATGCTTGCGCATAAAGCCGAGGAAGAAGGCGTTATGGTAGCCGAAATTTTAGCTGGGCAAAAACCACATATTGATTATAATTTAATTCCCGGAGTAGTTTATACTTGGCCAGAAGTTGCCGCAGTTGGTAAAACCGAAGAACAATTAAAGGCCGATGGAATTGCTTTTAAATCTGGAAGTTTTCCTTTTAAAGCATTAGGTCGTGCTCGTGCTGGCGGAGACACGGACGGGTTTGTAAAAATTTTAGCCGATGCAAAAACCGATGAAGTTTTAGGAGTTCACATGATAGGTGCTCGTTGTGCCGATTTAATTGCCGAAGCTGTAACTGCTATGGAATTTAGAGCCTCAGCCGAAGATATATCACGAATTTCTCACGCACACCCAACATTTGCCGAA
>JAYUFJ010000413.1:0-3618 GCA_043738775.1 Flavobacterium sp.
GATAATGGTGAATTTGGATCGCTAATTAAGTTAGTTGTCCACATGGCAGCAATAAAACCAATTGTTCCCCAAACACGAATTGGAGGATAAACTTTAACAACATCTAAATTATTATTTTTTAAAATTGTGTAAGACAATGCATTAGATAATGATAAAGTAGGCATATAAAATAACATTGCAACTAACATTACCCAAAAAAAAGTGGAAGCATCATTAATTAATGGAATAAAAAGCAAAACAAGACCATATAAAATGTGATGCAATCCGTATAATTTTTCAAGATTCAAAAATTTATCGGCAATGATTCCTGAAATAGCAGGCATAATAATTGAACCTATTCCTAAAGTTGAAAAAACAATTCCAAATTCTTGTCCACTCCAGTGCTTAAAGCCAAAACCATAACTAGCTAATGTGGTTAACCAAGCGCCCCAAACGAATAGTTGGAAAAAATTGATTATTGTTAAACGTAATTTAATTCTCATAAAATGTAGGTTATTATTCAATTATTATTAGATTGTAAAACTAACATTAAAATTGAAATATACAAATACTATTTCGATTTAGTAATTTTTTCGACCATTTCTAAAACCAATTTGAATTGGTCTTCTTTTGTAATGTAAGAATTATCAATTTCAATAGCATCGTCAGCCATTTTTAAAGGTGAATCTATGCGATGCGTATCAATATAATCGCGTTCTTGAACGTTTTTGTAAACTTCATCAAAATCAATAGTTGGATCTTTTAAGGAAAGTTCGTCAAAACGACGTTTTGCTCGAATTTCTATACTTGCAGTCATAAAAAATTTTAGTTCGGCATCTTGAAAAACAACAGTTCCAATATCGCGACCATCCATAACGATTCCTTTATTTTTTCCCATTTCTTGTTGTTCGTGTACTAGTTTTGCTCGAACTTGAGAAACTTCTGCAACTTTACTCACTATACTAGAAACTTCCAAAGTTCTAATTTCTTTTTCTACATTTTTATCATTTAAAAACATTTCTGAATAACCTAAATTTTCATTGAATTGAAATTTTAAATTGATTTTTGGAAGATTTTCAATTAATTTTTGAGCGTTTAAAATTTTATTTTCAATATAATTATTTTGCAAGGCAAATAGTGCTACAGCTCTATACATTGCACCTGTGTCTATAAAAACATATCCTAATTGCTTTGCTAATTGCTTTGCTAAAGTACTTTTTCCTGTAGATGAAAATCCGTCGATGGCTATGGTTATCATTATATTTAATTCTTTTTTAAGATTTGCAAATTAAACTTAATATTCATCAGCAAAATTAATTGTCAACCCAAACAAACTAGTATTTCCGGCTAGAGTATAACGAGAATAGGAATAATTGAATTTTAACTTATTCAATTTTAACCCAAATCCAATTGAAAAACCCGAAAAGTTACGTTGATCTAATACACTCAATTCTTCGGCACGACGAAAATTATATCCAAATCGTAAATTTAAAGGTTTTTTTGGAAACAATTCTATACCAATAATTACGTGTCGAACAGCATTGCCTATAAATGAAATTTTTTCTGGTATCGGTTCTCCTTCAATAGTAGCTGTTGCCCTATTCGGATTGGCATAAGCAATTTGCCATTGCTGTAAATTATCCAATGTTAAGTGCCATCGAATAGGTACATTTTGTAATTCTTGAGATAATCCTGCTATAATTTCAAACGGTATTTTTTCGTTTGTACCCGAATATGTTTTAATTTGTGTTCCAATGTTTCTTAAAACTAATGAAAAATTTATATCGTTATCTAAATCTAAATATGTAGCACCTAAATCAATTGCAGCACCGTAGGACTGGTAACTTTCAAGTGTTGATGAAATTAATTTAGCATTTGTACCAAGATGCCAGTTCGTGTAAGGAAGATTATAAGCATAACCAAATGAAAGTGCAATTTCGCTACCCGTAAAAGTATTGGTTTGTTGTCCGTTGGCATCGTAACCGTCAAATTTTCCGTAGTTTACATAGTTTACTCCGGCGTGAAATGTTTGTATGTGACGGTCATAAGTGTATGCATAGGCTGCGGTTCCATAAGTAACTTCACCAAAATAACTACCATAATTTACCGACAAATGATTGTCCATTTCGGGATTAATACTTGCCGGATTATAAATACCTTGATTTACATCATCGTCATAAATTGTAAGAACTTTACCTCCCAAAGCGGCTTGTCGAGGCGAAGTTACTAAACTTAAAAATTGATAAACAGACTTTCCTCCTATTTGACCAAAACTAGTTTCAAAAAGCAGTATTAAAAAAAAAGTAAAAATGTTTTTATTCATAAAAATAGAAGTAAACTTACTCTATAACGGCATTGCAAAGATATTATTTTAAAGTGTTAATGAAAATGTTGAAGTTTACTTAATATAAAAAGTCAATCGAGCTTACCCAAATTGACTTTTATTTAACTACGTTTAATCAATAACCTTAGCATTTTTAACTTTATCGTTTGTCAAAGCTAAATTAATCACTTCGTGCATTTCTTTAACGTAATGAAAGGTCAAACCTTGTAAATATTCAGCTTTGATTTCATCTATATCCGATTTGTTTTCGTGACACAAGATAATTTGTTTTATATTGGCTCGTTTTGCGGCTAAAATTTTTTCTTTAATTCCACCTACTGGTAATACTTTTCCTCGCAAAGTAATTTCACCAGTCATTGCCAAATTTTTAATTATTTTTCGTTGGGTAAATAATGAAACTAACGAGGTTAACATTGCAATTCCAGCACTTGGACCATCTTTTGGTGTTGCTCCTTCGGGTACGTGTAAATGAATGTTATATTTTGCAATAATTTCTTGATTTAATCCAAAAATTTCAGCGTTTGCTTTTATGTATTCTAATGCAATTGTAGCCGATTCTTTCATTACAGTTCCTAAATTTCCAGTCATTGTAAGCAATCCTTTTCCTTTAGAAATCAATGATTCTATGAACAAAATATCGCCACCAACGGATGTCCAAGCCAATCCGGTTACAACTCCTGCCACTTCATTTCCTTCGGATTTGTCTCGTTCTAATTTTGGAGCACCAAGAATTTTTTCAATATCACCACCCGAAATTTTCTTGCTGTACTCCTCTTCCATTGCAACCGATTTTGCAGTATTTCGTATCACTTGGGCGATTTTTTGTTCTAAACTTCTAACCCCTGATTCTCTAGTATAACCTTCAATTATCTTTTCTATTTCTTTTTTTCCGATGGTAAACTCTTTAGCAGATAAACCGTGTTCTTTAATTTGTTTGGGTACCAAATGTTGTTTAGCAATTTCGATTTTTTCTTCGGTGGTGTAACCCGACATTTTTATTACTTCCATTCGATCTTTTAAGGCTGGTTGAATGGTTTGCATTGTATTTGAGGTTGCAATAAACATCACTTTTGATAAATCGAAACCAAGTTCTAAAAAATTATCATAAAATTCATTGTTTTGCTCTGGGTCTAAAACTTCCAATAATGCTGATGAAGGATCGCCCTGTGAACTAACCGATAATTTATCAATTTCATCTAAAATAAAAACTGGATTTGATGTTTTTGCCTTTTTTATACTTTGGATAATTCGTCCAGGCATTGCGCCAATATACGTTTTTCGATGTCCTCTAATCT
>JAYUFJ010000414.1:0-9988 GCA_043738775.1 Flavobacterium sp.
TTTCTATTTCGCAAAAAATAGAATCAAAACAAGAAAAAGACCGATTGAAAAAATTGGTACAAGCCGTTAAGCCAAAAGGTTTTGGTGTTATTGTGAGAACAGTAGCCGAAGGCAAAAATGTAGCAGAAGTAGAAAAAGATTTGCAACTGTTAAACGACAGATGGGTTGCAATGTGTAAAAAATTACTAACCGCTCATCATCCCTCAAAAGTACTTGGCGAAGTCAACAAGACTTCATCAATGCTTCGAGACATTTTTAACGATACCTTCACTGGTATTCAAGTTGATGATGAAACGTTATTTAACGAAACGAAGGATTATATTGCTACTATAGCGCCTTCAAAACAAAATATTGTGAAACATTATCAATCGATAGATTTACCAATTTTTGAAAAATATCATATCGAACGCCAAATTAAAACATCGTTTGGAAAAACAGTTTCGATGAGTAAAGGTGCATATTTGATTATTGAGCACACCGAAGCTTTACACGTTATTGATGTAAACAGCGGAAACCGCTCGAATAAAGCCAATAATCAAGAGGATACCGCAATGGAAGTAAACATGATTGCTGCTGGTGAAATAGCAAGACAATTGCGTTTACGAGACATGGGCGGTATTATTGTAGTCGATTTTATTGATATGCAAAATCCGGATAATCGTAAAGTGCTTTTCGACTTTTTAAGGGATGAAATGGCCGACGATAAAGCAAAACACAAAATATTACCTCCGAGTAAGTTTGGGTTGGTTCAAATAACCCGACAGCGCGTTCGACCTGAGGTAAATATTAAAACTAGAGAGGAAGATCCAAATAATGTTGGTGCCGAAATTGAAGCGCCTATTTTAATTATTGACAAGATTGCTTCTGATTTAGAAAAAATTTTAAAAGTTCACAAAAAAGTAGTACTCAATGTACACCCTTTTGTGGAGGCTTACTTAACAAAAGGAATTCGTTCTCACCGTTTAAAATGGTTTTTTGAACATAAAAAATGGATAAAAATTGTACCACGTGACGCTTACACGTACCTCGATTATCATTTTTTTGACAAAAAAGGAACCGAAGTATTCGCTTAAAACCAAAACCGCCTTTCTTGTAAGATTGGCGGTTTTTTTATTCTAAATTAATTTTACTAAACAAATCCCAAACAACAATACCAGCGGTTACCGAAATATTTAAGGAATGCTTAGTCCCTAATTGAGGAATTTCGATAGTACCAGTGCAAATTTTAACAGCATCCTGTGATACACCAAAAACTTCGTTTCCAAAAACCAATCCGTATTTTTTTACCTTTTCGGGTTGAAAATTATTTAAAAAAACTGCATTTTCTACTTGTTCAATTGCGTAAACTTCTACCCTTTCACTTTTTAATTTTTCAATGGCATTTAAAACACTTTCGTTGTATTCCCAAGTTACAGTTTCAGTTGCGCCTAAAGCAGTTTTGTTAATTTCTTTATTTGGTGGAATTGCAGTAATACCACATAAAATTATTTTTTCAACCAAAAATGCATCCGCAGTTCTAAAAACCGAACCTATATTGTGCAAACTTCTTATATCATCTAGAATTAAAATTATTGGTGTTTTATCTGCTTTTTTAAAATCTTCAATAGATTTTCTAACTAATTCTCGATTTTCTAACTTTCTCATTTTAATTGTGTAAAAAAAAAGCTTCCATTTTCTGGAAGCTTTTTAAATTATATATTTATTGAATTAGCTTTTAGTAGGTACAGCAACTGTATCACCTTTAACATCTCCTTTAATTGTAAGTACTTTTGATGCTCCTTGAACTGCATTCGAAGTTACAGTAACCGTTTTTGTAAACGGACCAACTCTGTCAGTAGCATATTTTACATCAATAACTGCTTTTGCTCCAGGAGCGATTGGCTCTTTTGGTGCACTTGGAACCGTGCAACCACATGAACCAGTTGCTGCAGTAATAATTAATGGTTGATTACCATTATTTACTAAAACAAATTGTCTTTTTCCATCTGCATTGTGTTCAATAGTACCGTAATCGATAGTTTCTTGTTCAAAAACCATTCCAGCACCTTCAACTGTTGGAATTTTTGATTTTGCAACAGCAACAGCTTTAGTTTTAACAGCTTTAACTTTTTGCGCGTTTGAAGTAGTTATTCCAAAAACAAGCAAAGTTGCGAAAAATAGTATTTTTTTCATTTTGTTATAATTTAATTAGAAATATTAATTAAGCAAATTTATATAAAAAATCGTGCCAAATCAAAAAAACGAATTAATTTTTTTTAAAAACACAAATGCATAGTTTTACAATTAAAATTTTTAATTTCGTAATCTTATAATTTTAGTGTAAATAGAGTGTCGAGTAAAGCAAAAGAAGTTAAAGAAACCCCGTTAATGAAGCAATACAACGAGATAAAGCGAAAATATCCCGATGCTTGTTTGCTTTTTCGAGTGGGCGATTTTTACGAAACTTTTGGTGATGATGCTGTACGAGCCTCAAAAATACTAGGAATTACCTTAACAAAACGCGGAGCGGGTTCTGAAACCGAGACTGCTTTGGCTGGTTTTCCGCATCATTCAATTAATATTTATTTGCCAAAATTGGTAAAAGCTGGGCTTCGAGTTGCTATTTGCGACCAACTAGAAGATCCAAAAATGACAAAAACAATTGTGAAACGAGGAGTGACCGAACTGGTTACACCAGGAGTTTCAATGAACGACGAAGTGTTGAACTCCAAATCTAATAATTTTTTAGCTGCGGTATATTTTGGTAAAAAACAATTAGGTATTTCATTTTTAGATGTTTCAACTGGCGAATTTTTAACCTCACAAGGCAACGAAGAATACATTGATAAATTGTTGCAAAACTTTAGCCCAAGCGAAGTATTGATTCAAAAAAACGATAAAATGCAATTTGCATCAGCTTTTGGAAGTAATTTTAATACTTTTTATTTAGATGATTGGGTTTTTAAAGATGATTATGCCATTCAAAGTTTAACTTCTCATTTTCAAACTAATTCTCTAAAAGGTTTTGGTATTGAAGATTTACAAGAAGGCATTGTTGCCTCGGGTGCCATTTTATTTTACCTTTTAGAAACGCAACACAATCGTGTTCAACACATTACAAATATTCAACGAATAGCCGAAGATGCGTATGTTTGGATGGATCGTTTTACAATAAGAAATTTAGAATTATATCAAAGTTACAATCCAAATGCAGTAACTTTAATTGATGTGATTGATAAAACGCTTTCTCCAATGGGTGGACGACTTTTAAAACGCTGGCTTGCTTTACCTTTAAAGGATATATATAAAATAAGAGGTCGTCACGAAGTGGTTTCTTATTTAAAAGAAAATACAGAAACGATGCTGCAAATGCAAATTCAAATTAAACAAATTTCTGACCTAGAACGTTTAATTTCAAAAATTGCGGCAGGAAAAGTTTCGCCTCGTGAAATTATCAATTTAAAAGATTCACTCGAAGCTATAATTCCTATAAAAGAGATGGCTTTAGCTAGTAAACAAGAATCCGTTCGTGTAATTGGTGACAACTTGCATCCGTGTGATTTACTTAGAGAGAAAATAAAAACGACTTTAAACCAAGAAGCGCCTGTTTCAATTGCCAAAGGAAACGCAGTTGCTTTAGGCATAAATGCTGAATTGGATGAATTGCGAAATATTGCCTTTTCAGGAAAAGAATTTTTAGAAGGCATTGAAAAACGAGAATCAGAAGCGACTGGAATTGGGTCGTTAAAAATTGCTTTTAATGGCGTTTTTGGGTATTATATTGAAGTTCGCAATATGCATAAAGACAAAGTGCCAGCCAATTGGATTAGGAAGCAAACCCTAGTAAATGCAGAGCGTTACATTACCGAAGAACTAAAAGAATACGAAACAAAAATACTTGGAGCCGAAGAAAAAATTTACCAAATAGAAAGTCAAATTTATGAGCAATTAGTCTCTTGGATTGCTACATATATAAAACCAGTTCAATTAAACGCTAATTTAATTGCACAAATAGATTGCCTTTTATCTTTTACACAATTAGCTATAGAAAATAAGTATGTTTGCCCAATTTTAGATGAAAGTTTCGATTTAGAAATCACCAACGGTCGTCATCCAGTCATTGAAAAGCAACTTCCAATTGGTGAGCCATACATACCAAATGATTTATTTTTAAATAGAAATTCGCAACAATTGATAATGATTACTGGACCAAACATGTCGGGTAAATCAGCTATTTTAAGACAAACCGCATTAATTGTTTTGTTGGCACAAATGGGAAGTTTTGTTCCAGCAGAATTTCTTCGAATGGGAATTGTAGATAAAATTTTCACAAGAGTAGGAGCAAGTGATAATATTTCAATGGGCGAATCAACTTTTATGGTTGAGATGAACGAAACAGCGTCAATTTTGAATAACATCTCGGAAAGAAGCTTGGTTTTATTAGATGAAATTGGTCGCGGTACCAGTACTTATGATGGTATTTCTATAGCTTGGGCCATTGCCGAATTTTTACACGAAAACCCTGCGCAACCCAAAACGCTTTTTGCAACGCATTACCACGAATTAAATGAAATGACCGATTTGATGCCTCGAATTCAGAATTTTAATGTAACTGTAAAAGAATTAAAAAATACGGTTTTATTTTTACGAAAACTTGAAAAAGGAGGTAGTGCACACAGTTTTGGTATTCACGTTGCAAAAATGGCGGGAATGCCACAAACAGTGATTTTAAAAGCACAAAAATTGCTTAAAAAACTTGAAAAAAATCATTCTAGCGAACAATTATCAAGGAAATCGACTAAAGAAGATTTACAATTGAATATTTTCAACCTTGATGACCCATTATTAGAAGAAATCAAAGATGAAATATTGAGTTTAGACATCAATACACTAACTCCAGTCGAAGCTTTAATGAAATTGAATGAAATAAAAAGAATGCTTAGCAAGAACTAAACACAAGAGTGTCAAAACATTATAACTTTGTAACTATTTTTTTTTAAAAAACCTTTGTAATATTCATTTTAAGTTTTATATTTGCACCCGCATTACTAAATAAAGTATTGCTGTTCTTTTACAAGTTGAGATTGCGAAAATAGCTCAGTTGGTAGAGCGCGACCTTGCCAAGGTCGAGGTCGCGGGTTCGAGCCCCGTTTTTCGCTCGAAGAGTTATTTTTATTTAAATTAAATTTTATATATAAAATATAGTGCTAGTGTGGTGAGTATATTTAGTCAATTTTTTTTAAAAATTGAAACCACATAAAAATAAAATATAATGCTTGGGTGGTGAGTATATTTAATCAATTTTTTTTAAAAATTGAAACCACATAAAAATAAAACATAATGCTTGGGTGGTGAGTATATTTAGTCAATTTTTTTTAAAAATTGAAACCACATAAAAATAAAATATAATGCTTGGGTGGTGAAATTGGTAGACACGCTGGACTTAAAATCCAGTGACTGTAATGGTCGTACGGGTTCAAGTCCCGTCCCGAGTACTAAAAGCTTCAAACTTTGTTTGAAGCTTTTTTTTATTGTTTATTTATAAATAATTTTATGTATGAGCACTTTTGTAATTACAAAACGGTTAAATGATGAATATAAATTTATTTTTACTTCAAGAAAAGGAAATATAATTTTCACAAGTTTGAGTTACGAATTAAAATTCGAATGTGAAGAAGCAATTGAATTACTACGAAATTCTATAAAAGAAACACTTTTCATTAAAAAAAAATCAACAAAAGGGAAATTTTATTTTGATGTATTGTTAAACGATAAAATTTATGCTACAAGTCGAAAATTTTCTACTTTATTAATGCTTCAAAAAGGAATTGATGGAATAAATAAATATCTTTTTAAATCGGAAGTTCTTGATTTTTCTAATCAAGATGAAATTTTTCAAGAAAAAGCTACTATTTAAAATTAAAACATAAAAAAAGCTCCGCATTGCGGAGCTTAAAATTAGAAACTAGTTTCTAATTATTTTTTTACAGCAGCTTTAGCAGCATCAGCAGCAGCGTCTACAGTTTTAGCAGCAGCGTCTTTAGTTGCAGTTGCAGCAGCTTCAGTAGCAGTTGCAGCAGCACCAGTAGCAGCAGCAGCTGCGTCAGTTGCAACAGTAGCAGCAGAATCAACTACAGCAGCAGCAGAATCAACTACAGTAGCAGCAGAATCAACAGCTTCAGTAGCTTCAGTAGCTGTTTCAGCTTGTTTACAAGATACTACAGTTAATGCAGCAACGATGGCTAAACTTAAAAATACTTTTTTCATTTTAATTTGTATAAAAGGTTAATTATTAATTCGATGCAAAGATATAAATTTTTTAATAGGTTGAATTAAAATTTTAACTTTTTTTAAAATTTATACTCTTTACAACTTTTAAACCTACTACAAATACTGTGCCACAATACTGAGGATGAATATAAATGTTTATTTTTTTATATTTTTTGATGATTTTGTTTTAACTAATTGCATTTCAGCGATTAAGTTCTTTGCATTTGCAAATTTATCAACTATAAAAAGTTCATATCGAGCTTCAATCATTATGTTTCGGCAAATTTCTGAACTATAATTAATGTTGCTCACAGTTCCTTCCTAAATTTTATCAAAATTTAAACCAATTAAATTTCCGTAGGAAATAATTGGTGGACTTCCTGAATTTCCTCCAGTAATGTGGTTTGTCCCAATAAAATAATTAAGTATCTTACCATTTTTACCTTAATTCCCAAAGTTTTTGCTTCATATAAATCAATTAGTTTATTTGGTACATCAAACTCGTAATCTCTTGGAATGTAATTTTTGCATCAGTAAAATACGATTGTTTGGTTATAATTCCAAAACTTTCTTCATATAAGTGCGTTGTAAACCAATATTTTTCGATTATGAAATTTGAAATCGTTGCTAAGATACAATTTTTGAGCATTTTCGTTATGGTTTTCTACTTCTAAATACATTATTTTAATATTTAATTCGTTTAACATTTTTTTTATGAATTGGATGGTTTCTTTTCCGATTCCTTTTCCACGATTTGGTTTTGTAATAAAAAGTTCATCTAAAAATGCCATCCTACCTTGGTATTCAAAACTAAAAACAAACGTTAAAATAAAATATCCTGCAATTTCGTTATTAATGTATATAATGTAAGATTTTCCTAAATTTTCATTCGATATAAATTCTTCAAATAATATTTTGGTTTTTTCAATTTCAATTTGGTAATTATATAAGGAATAAAAATCGAGCATCATTTGTGTAATGATCACTATTTGATTGGACTGGAGTGGTTTAAAGGTTGTCACAATTTATACTTTTATGTTTTCAAAGTAGTTTAAAACAGTATCAGTTGCACCTTTGTTCATTTGAACGAAAGTGGAACAAATATTTCCTTTTTCTTTTCGCACGATTTTGTTATTTATTAAAAGGTTTAATGCGGTATTTAATTCGTTTTGATTGGAAATGGAAAGGCAACCTTTTAAATGTACCAGCGCTTTTGCCTCGGCAAAATGAGAAAAATTGGAACCAATAACGATTGGAACTCCAAAAGTTGCAGGTTCTAAAATATTATGAACACCTGGGTTACCAAAGCCTCCGCCAACATAAGCAATTTCGGCATAACTGTAAATTTTAGTTAAAATTCCGACAGTATCGACGATTAAAACTTGAAATTCTGATAAATCCAAACTATTTTTTTCAGAAAAAAGAATTGTTTTTTTCGAAATAGAATTTTTTAAATTTTGAATTTGGTTTGTATTAATGTTATGAGGAGCTATTATAAATTTAACATTTTCAGCTGATTGGTTGATGAAGTTAACTAATAAAATTTCGTCTTTTGGCCACGAGCTACCTATTACAATTAAGGTTGCATTGTTTTTAAAATTTTCAATAAAATGAAGCGAATTGTCTTGTTCTAAAATCGAAACTACTCTATCAAAACGAGTGTCGCCCGAAATTTTAACATTGTCAAAACCAATAATTTGAATCAAATTTTTGGAACTTTCATTTTGCACAAAAAAATAATCAAATGTTTTAATTGCATTTCTGTAAAACGAACCATACCATTTAAAAAAGGCTTGGTTTTTACGAAAAACCCCTGAAATTAAATATGTTTTTATTTTTTTATTTTTAAGTTCGTTTAAATAATTTGGCCAAAACTCGTATTTTATAAAAAAAACAAAATCGGGATGAACCAATTCAATAAATTTTTTTGCGTTTAATTTAGTATCCAAAGGCAAATAAACCGTAACATCGGCAATTGAATTATTTTTACGAACCTCGAAACCAGAAGGTGAGAAAAATGTAATTACAATTTTATGGGTTGGAAATTTTTTTTTAATTTTTTCAATAACTGGCAACCCTTGTTCATATTCGCCCAGCGATGCAGCGTGAAACCAAATAGTTTTGTCGTTAGGTTGAATTTTAGTTTTTAAAATTTGAAAAACAGTTTTTCGCCCATTTACAAAAAGTTTCATTTTTGGACTAAAAAGTGAAATTATTTTTAGAGTTTGTGCTGTAAGAAGTACGATTATATTGTAAAAAAATAACATTTTGATTTTTTAGATTTGTAAAAATAAGAAAAAATCGTTCATACACGAAACCAAGTTTGTAGATAGCCCCGATTACTTCACTTAATTTCTATTTAAATAGGAGTTCATTGAACTTCGTTTATAAGGAAAATCTTCGCTTTTTTTCGAAGTTTTTGAAAGAAAGTGGGAACAATGTTTATTGAAAATACCTAAAGTTTGCGCTACTGATGTTCATCGGGATAAATTTAAAAAAATAAATATCTCAGTTGATTTTTGGGTTTAAATTACTATTTTTGTTTTTATACATTATATTATATGAAAAAATTGCAAATGGTTGACTTAAAAGGTCAATATGATAAAATTTCGGATACTGTTAACGCTTCGATTCAAGAGGTTTTAAATAATACAGCTTATATAAATGGCCCACAGGTTCATGAATTTCAAAAAAATTTAGAAAATTATTTACACGTAAAACACGTAATTCCTTGCGCCAACGGAACGGATGCTTTGCAAATTGCAATGATGGCTTTGGATTTAAAACCTGGTGATGAGGTAATTACGGCCGATTTTACGTTTGCAGCAACTGTTGAAGTGATAGCTTTGTTGCAATTAACTCCTGTTTTGGTTGATGTCGATTTGGTAAATATGAATATTTCGGTTGAGGCAATTCGCAAAGCAATTACGCCAAAAACAAAAGCCATTGTTCCAGTACATTTGTTTGGTCGAGCGGCGAATATGGAAGCAATTATGCACATTGCGAAGCAGCATAATTTATTTGTAATTGAAGACAATGCGCAAGCCATTGGGGCGAATTGTAAATTTAGCGACGGCTCGAAAAAGAAAGCAGGAACGATTGGTCACGTAGCTTCAACTTCGTTTTTTCCTAGTAAAAACTTGGGTTGTTATGGTGATGGCGGTGCAATTTTTACGAACGATGATGCTTTGGCTCATAAAATTCGAGGTATTGCAAATCACGGTAGCTATGTACGATACCATCACGAAGTTGTGGGTGTAAATTCTCGACTTGATTCAATTCAAGCAGCTGTTTTAAATGCCAAATTACCTTTGTTGGACGACTATTCAAAAGCGAGACAAAATGCTGCAAGAAAATATTCGACAGCCTTTGAAGGACATAAAAATATTGTAGCACCAACTATTTGTGATATTTGTGATTGTCACGTTTTTCATCAATATACATTAAGAATAATTAATGCAGATAGAGATAAACTCTTGGAACATTTACAGGCCAAAGGAATTCCGTGTGCCATTTATTACCCAATTCCGTTGCATTCGCAAAAAGCTTATGTTGATAAAAGATACAATGAGGATGATTTTCCTATTACAAACCAATTAGTAAAAGAAGTGATTTCGTTACCAATGCACACCGAGTTAGATGACGAACAAATTCAATATATTACAGATTCGGTTAAAGAATATTTTAATTAGTATACAATTTCTGTTTTTAGTAACTACTATTAAAAACTGAAACTATA
>JAYUFJ010000415.1:0-3594 GCA_043738775.1 Flavobacterium sp.
CTTCGTGCTCTATTTTGGCCGATGTATTTTTACTTTCGATGTAAGGAAAAGTATGTGCACCACAATTATTTCCCATCAAAAGCGAATCACATTGAGAAAAATTACGAGCATTATCTGCATTTTTGCTAATTTGAACCAAACCTCTGTAACTATTTTGAGATTTTCCGGCAGAAATTCCTTTAGAAATAATTGTCGATTTTGTATTTTTTCCTAAATGAACCATTTTTGTTCCCGTGTCTGCCTGTTGGAAATTATTAGTAACTGCAATCGAATAAAATTCACCAATTGAATTATCGCCCTTTAAAATACAAGAAGGATATTTCCAAGTTACAGCCGAGCCCGTTTCGACTTGTGTCCAAGAAATTTTTGCGTTTTTTTCGCACAAACCTCTTTTGGTAACAAAATTAAAAACTCCTCCTTTTCCCTCTTTATTTCCTGGATACCAATTTTGTACCGTTGAATATTTTATTTCAGCATTGTCAAGTGCAATCAATTCAACTACCGCAGCGTGTAATTGATTTTCATCACGGCTTGGTGCAGTGCAACCTTCAAGATAAGAAACATAACTACCTTCGTCGGCAATTAATAGTGTTCTTTCAAATTGGCCAGTTCCTGCTTGATTGATACGAAAATAAGTCGATAATTCCATTGGGCAGCGTACACCTTTTGGGATGTAACAAAAACTACCATCAGAAAAAACAGCCGAATTTAATGCTGCATAATAATTGTCTTTTTGAGGAACAATTGTGCCAATATATTTTTTTACTAATTCGGGATGTTCCTTAATTGCTTCCGAAATTGGACAAAAAACTATGCCTTTTTCAGATAATGTTTTCTTGAAAGTTGTGGCAACAGAAACCGAATCAACCACAATATCCATAGCAATATTGTTCATTTTTTTCTGTTCATTAATAGAAATTCCTAATTTTTTATACATTTCTAAAAGTTCCGTATCCACATCGTCCAAAGTTTTGTTTGGATCAACGCTTTTTGGCGCAGAATAGTATGATATTGCCTGAAAATCAGGTTTTTCATAATGCACATTAGCCCATTCTGGTTCCTCCATTAATTCCCAAGCCCGAAAGGCTTCAATGCGCCAATCGGTCATCCACTTTGGCTCTTCTTTTTTTAAAGAAATAGCTCGAACAATATCTTCGTTTAAACCAATAGGAAATGTCTCAGAATCTAAATCGGTATAAAAACCATATTCGTATTCTTTGGTTTCAAGTTCTATTTTTAAATCGTCTTCTGTATATTTTGACATTTTATTTTTTTTTAAACCATTAAAAAAGTTAAGAAAATTAAGACTTAATGAAACCTAATATCTTAATGATTTAGCTCTTTTAGTTTATTTTAAAGTGAAAAACTTTCTCCGCAACCACAAGTTCTACTAGCATTTGGGTTATTAAAAACGAAACCTTTTCCGTTCAATCCGCCCGAGAATTCCAAAATTGTGCCTGCTAAATATAAAAATGATTTTTTTTCGACAGCGATTTTTACATTATTGTCTTCAAAAACCTTATCGTTTTCTCCAAGTGTTTTATCGAATTTTAATTCGTAAGATAAACCCGAGCAGCCACCACTTTTTACGCCTACACGAACGTAATCTTGGGCTGTGTCAAAACCATCATCTTGCATCATTGCTACGATTTTTTTGCTAGCGTCATCAGAAACTTTTATCATAACTTTGTTATTAGTTGTTTTTAAAACAAATATGTTATTTACATTTTATTAATTAAATTGTAATTTTTTAAATGCTAGTTTTATTACTTGAGTTGATTTTGTTTAAATTAGTTGCAAAGTTAATACAATTTAAACCTTTTGCACAATCAATAACATTATAATAACAAATTTTTAAATAGAAAAAATCGATTTTGACCTTGTTTTCTTTTTAGATTTCTAAATTTGTACATTAATTAATTATAAATGAAACTTTATCCTATAGAATCTGGCAATTTTAAACTTGATGGTGGCGCAATGTTTGGCGTTGTACCTAAAACTATTTGGAATAAAACCAATCCAGCCGACGAAAATAATTTAATTGATATTGCTGCAAGATGTTTACTTATTGAAGATGGAAATCGATTAATTTTAATTGATACCGGAATGGGAAACAAACAATCCGAGAAGTTTTTTGGCTATTATTCGCTTTGGGGAAGTCATTCTTTGGATAAATCACTATTAAAATACGGATTTCATAGAGATAACATTACTGATGTTTTTATGAGTCATTTGCATTTTGATCACTGCGGCGGTTGTGTAAATTGGAACTCTAACAAAACGGGTTACGATGTTGCATTTAAAAACGCTAAATTTTGGACCAACGAAAACCATTGGAATTGGGCAACAAAACCAAACGCTCGTGAAAAAGCCTCATTTCTTACAGAAAACATTATGCCAATGTTCGAAAGCGGTCAACTTAATTTTATTGAAAATCCCGAAGCTTTTTTTGGGATTTCAAAAGAAATGAATTTCGGAATTTTTTATGTTGACGGACATACAGAAAAAATGATGTTGCCAAAAATTCAATTTCAAGATAAAACCATAGTCTTTTGCGCCGATTTAATACCGACAGCTGGGCATTTACCGTTACCTTATGTGATGGGCTACGATACCCGACCTTTATTGACATTGCCCGAAAAAGCTAGTTTTTTAAACGAAGCATCCCAAAACAATTATTATTTATTTTTAGAACACGATGCTAACAATGAAATAATTACTGTTGAAAAAACCGAAAAAGGCATTCGATTGAAAGATGTTTTTAAATGTGAGGAAATCTTAATGTAATGTTAATACTTTCTAAAGGCAAATTAAAATTTAACTACATTTAAGCCCAAAATATTTTTTAAATACAATTTATTATGAAACACCTCAAATCTATCTACTTTTTATCACTTTTGCTTGTAGTTTTATCCAGCTGTAATTCTACTAAAATTCCAGTTTTAGTTGCTACGAATTCCGCTAGTATAGATAAAACACCATTAAAAACAACTCCGCTTAAAGAGGCCGACTTACAACGGTGGAGTAATTTAGATTTGGTTAAAGATACAGTTCCTGGAATGAGTGTTGACAAAGCTTACACCCAATTATTAAAAGGTAAAAAAGGAGTTCAAGTAATTGTAGGTGTTGTTGATTCTGGTCTTGATGTAGATCATGTAGATTTAAAAGGACACATTTGGGTGAACAAAAAAGAAATTCCGAACAATAAAATTGACGATGATAAAAATGGTTATGTTGATGATGTGAATGGATGGAATTTTTTAGGAGATGCAACGGTAGAAAATTTAGAATTAACAAGAATTGTTAAAAAAGGTGATGATGGTTCGGAAGCATACAAAACTGCAAAAACTGCTTTAGACGCAAAATTAGCAGAAATTGCACCTCAAAAACAACAAGTTGATTTTATTGTTAATGCCGATAAAACCATTCGAACTCATCTTAAAAAAGAAAAGTACACAACTGATGATTTAAAAAAAATAACCGCTACCGAAACTGAAATCGCAACGGCTAAAAATGTAATGTTAAGTATAGCCTCTCAAGCAGGAGCCAATTTTCAAGACGACATAAACGATTTTAAAAATCAAGTTTATGATA
>JAYUFJ010000416.1:0-3590 GCA_043738775.1 Flavobacterium sp.
CAAATTCCGGTTCTTTTACTCACAACGGCAGTCATTTTGGTAACGGAAATTTTACAGGTACCGTTTTTACAAATCCAACAAACGCTATCATTGCCCCAAGTAACGGCACAGGCACAGGAATTGGCACTTTAACTTTTGCAAACGGTTTGACTAACAACGGAATTGTCAATATAGAAATTGGCGGTACAACTGCTGGTATTGATTACGACAAAATAAATGTTACAGGTACGGCAACTTTGGGCGGCACATTAAATGCATCAAGATTAAACAATTATATTCCGCCAGTTGGCACAACCGACTTCACGATAATCAGCGCAACAACCATTTCTGGAACTTTTGCGACCGTAAATTTACCAACAGCTACACTTGGTATAGTTTGGAGTATTGTTTACACTTCAACTGCTGTGATATTGCGCGCTGTCGTAACTACGCTATCTAATCAAAATTTTGTAGAAAACAATCTAAAAATATACCCCAACCCCACGACAGGCATTTTAAATTTAGACTTGCAAGAAGAGGCAACCCTGTCTGTTTTTGACATTTCTGGTAAGCAATTGCTTACTCAAAAAGCCAACGGCAATACCCAATTAAATTTAAGTGCTTTTGCCAAAGGTATTTATGTTTTGAAAGTGGTAAACGCCAACGCTGAAACAAAAACACTAAAAATTAGTAAAGACTAAAACCGCAAATTGATGTATAAAAAAACCGCTCTAATTTCTAGAACGGTTTTTGTTTTTTATACTATTTTGTTACACCCCAGGCGGCGTTGCAGGTGCATCGCCCGTTGAGGTGTTGTATTTTTCCAAAAAAAAGGTTTAATTGTAGTTTTTTTTATGATATAGAATATTCAATAAAATAATGATGAACTTGTTTTTATAAAGTGGTTTTTTTTGAGATAATTTAAAGAATTTGTTAGGTTAGGGCAAATGAGTATATTTGGATATTAGCAATACAAAAAAGCACAATGTGTATTTTTGTATTTTTTTAATAAATTTCAATCAGATAGTCGCTATTTTTAAATAGATTATTGATATTTGAGGGTTGGCAAATTTGGAAAAACAAGCCTAAATAACGACTTTTTTAAATAAAATATTGTATATTTGAACTATGGTAATTAGAAAAAACGCATCAAATAGAAACGGTATCGTCGTAAAAAAATTACGAGATAAGAAACTTCGTGCTGGTCTTCCGTTTATGATAAACGTAAAGGAACTTCCCTCTAATGAATGCTATTTAGAATATCCAAACGGAGTAATTAAATTAGTATCTATTGTTTTATCAACAAGAGATATAAATGTAGTTAAAGAACTCAATACTTCTGACGCAAATAATTTAAGAAAACGTTTTAATTTTTCTTTATAATAGTATGCCCGTTTTAATAATTATTACTGGTTCTAATGGTGCTGGTAAATCATCTATAGGTCCAGATTACATTCCTAAAAAACTTAGAAATTCTATTTTTGATGGAGATAAATTATTTATAGAAAAAAGGAATGAGATTTGGGCTGCTGGTGTTAAATCTCCAAAAGAATGTAAAAATCGTGCGTTTGAAATAGTAGTTGAAACTTTTGAAAAATTAGTAGAAAATTCAATTAATAACAAAGTTGATTTTGTTTATGAAGGACATTTTACAAATGAAGCCACTTGGGATGTCCCAAAAAAGTTCAAGGCTGTAGGTTATAAAATTCAACTAATATTTTTTGGACTAACCGATGTTTCCTTATCTGAATCTCGGGTAATAGCAAGAGCCTACGAAGGTGGGCATTATGTTGATCCATTAACGGTACAATCTAATTTCTATGGAAATCTTGAAAAAGTTGATAAATATTATTCGCTTTTTGACAGCGTAAGGATATTTGATACATCTGGTGTAGCACTCATTGAATTAGCAGAACTAAAAAAAGGTGTTCCTTATTCTGCTATTTCCTCAACAGAGTTACCAAATTGGTTTACAAAAAATTTGAAAGAAATTACTAAAAATGTTGTAGATGCTGAACAAAATGATATTGCCAAAGGTTTCTAGAAATTAGGTTTTTATCTTTAATTTAAACTTTTTTTGGTTACTACTTGAAGCGGTATGCAGATGACCTACAACCCATCAATCTCTTCCTGAACAATTTCCCAATCTTCGAGCAGTTTGTCTAAATCGGCTTTCTTTTTGTTGTAGGCTGTAAAAAAACTAGCATCTTCAATATGTTTGTCATAATTTGATGCCAATGCTTTATCGTCGGCTTGAATATCTCGTTCTAAATCTTTAATTTGAGTTTCGACTTTTGAGAGCTTGTTTTGCAGTGATTTTGATTTTTTTTGGTCTTCGTAGGATAATGATTGTTTCGCAACAACTACTTCTTTTTTGGCTATATCCTTTTTCTCAACTTCACGCATATTTTCTAAGTTGCGTTGTTCTAAGAAATAATTAATATCGCCCAAATATTCTTTGATTTTTTGGTTTTTAAATTCGTAAACCAAATTCGACATTCCTTGCAAAAAATCTCTATCGTGAGATACTAAAAGTAACGTTCCTTCAAATTTTTGCAAAGCGGCTTTCAATACATTTTTCGATTTAATATCCAAGTGATTCGTTGGCTCATCCATGAGTAAAACATTAATGGGCTGCAAAAGTAATTTACATAAAGCCAGTCTATTGCGTTCTCCACCCGAAAGTACTTTAACTTTTTTTTCAACATCATCACCCCGAAAAAGAAACGATCCTAACATATCACGAACTTTCGAACGGTTGGTATCTGTCGCTGCGTCTTCCATGGTTCGTAAAAGCGTGATTTCGCCATCGAGATATTCGGCTTGGTTTTGGGCAAAATAACCAACTTGAACGTTGTGACCCATTTTTATTTCGCCTTGGTATTCGAATTCGTTTACAATGGCTTTGATAAAAGTCGATTTTCCTTGTCCGTTTTGACCAACAAATGCAATTTTACTTCCACGTTCTACCAATAAATCTATGTCTTTCAAGATAACTTTATCTCCATAGGCTTTGGTAACGTTTTCGGCTTCGATAACTACTTTTCCGGGTACTTTTGAAACTGGAAATGAAATATTCATAACCGAATTATCATCTTCATCAACTTCAATTCGTTCAACTTTATCGAGTTTTTTAATTAACGATTGTGCCATAGATGCTTTTGAAGCCTTGGCACGAAATTTCTCGATTAATTTTTCGGTTTCTTCAATTTTTTTGGCTTGATTTTTTTGTGTTGCCAATTGTTTTTCACGAATTTCGTGGCGCAATTCTAAATATTCAGAATACGGTTTGTTGAAATCGTAGGCTTTTCCTAATGAAATTTCAATAGTTCGATTCGTGACATTATCTAAAAACATTTTATCGTGAGAAACTATTACAACAACTCCTGCAAAATTTCTTAAAAAGCCTTCTAACCAAATAATACTTTCAATATCCAAGTGATTGGTAGGCTCATCAAGAAGTAAAATATCATTAGATTGTAATAAAAGTTTAGCCAACTCAATTCGCATTCTCCATCCTCCCGAAAAAGTTTCGGTTTGGTTGTTAAAAACTTCTCTTTTAAATCCTAAACCTAGTAAAATTTTCTCTGTATCGCCAACGTAATTGTATC
>JAYUFJ010000417.1:0-3586 GCA_043738775.1 Flavobacterium sp.
TTTTATAAATCACAACAATTTCAGTTATTATTACTTTCATCGGTATTAATATTTACAGTAATTTTTAGTTCGGGGTCCGAGTCTCCAACATACATAATAGCAATGGTTGGTGTATCAATTTGGTTCTCAATTAAAGAAAAACCGATTTCAAAATTTGATGTTTTTTTACTGTTTTTTGCAATTATTCTTACCAGTTTTTCTCCTTCCGACTTAATTCCGAAATTTATAAGAGAAAATTACATTCGCCCGTATGCACTAAAAGCATTACCTTGCGTGCTAATTTGGTTTAAAATAATATACGAAATGAAGACTTTAAAACCATCAATAAATCAACCAATTACAACTTATTAATTGTATGAATAAAAAAATTGCCATAGTAATTCCATCCTTTAATGAAGAAGGTAACATTGAAGTAATGGTAAATTCATTGCACAAAGTTTTAAATGAGTTGCCTTATCAATACGATTTAATTTTTGTTGATGATGGTAGTAATGATGGCACTTTGAGTAAATTAAAATCTCTCGCAGTTAATGATTCAAGGTTGTTTTTTGTAGAATTATCTCGAAACTTTGGACATCAAAACGCCTTAAAAGCAGGTGTTGATATAGCAAACGCAAACGCAGTTATTACAATGGATGGTGATATGCAACACCCGCCCGAAATGTTACCTCAAATTATAAAAAAATGGGAAGAAGGCTATGATGTAGTTTATACTAGACGAGAAGAAGACAAAAATTTATCTTTTTTTAAGAAAAAAACATCCAACGGATTTTACAGTTTAATGAACCAACTATCCGAAATTAAATTTGAACCTGGAACAGCCGATTTTCGATTAATGGATGAAAAAGTGGTTGAAGTTTTTTCAAATTTTTCAGAAAGTGATCTTTTTATTCGAGGTTTAGTAAATTGGTTGGGCTTTAAGCAATTTGCAATTGATTATAAACCTGCCGAAAGATTTTCAGGAACAAGCAAATATACTTTAAAAAAAATGATGCGTTTTGCCTTACAAGGAATTACATCATTTAGTATTCGTCCGCTTTATATTGCCATCTATTTAGGCTTCGGATTATCTATTTTTGCTTTTGTTTTTTATATAGGATATGTTTTATGGAGTATTTATTTTGGTCATGTAATTTCAGGTTGGGCATCGGTAATTAGCACCATTGTTTTTTTTGGTGGTTTAAATTTAGTTGTTCTTGGAATTGTTGGAATGTATGTTGGAAAATTATTTATTCAATCCAAAAATCGTCCTAATTATTTGATTCGTAACACCAATTATAAATGATTTTATTGAGTTTTGACATAGAAGAATTTGATATGCCGTTTGAATATGGAAAACAAATTTCATTTGATGACCAAATGCAAATTTCAATTCAAGGGACAACATCAATATTAGATATTTTAGACAAACATAATATTAAAGCAACTTTTTTTTCAACAGCAACTTTTGCAATAAATGCAACCGAAATAATGAAACGAATAGTTACTGCTGGACACGAAATTGCTTCTCATACCTACTATCATTCAAGTTTTAAACTGGAACATTTAAAACAATCCAAAGAAAAACTGGAAGAATTAACGGGTCAAGAAATACTTGGATTTCGTATGCCACGAATGTACCCTGTTGATGAAAAAGAGATTTTTAAAGCGGGTTATACTTATAATTCATCAATAAATCCAACTTATATTCCTGGTAGATACAATCATTTTGATAAACCAAGAACTTACTATAAACAAAATAATGTTTGGCAAATTCCTGCATCTGTAAGCCCAATAATTCGATTTCCTTTGTTTTGGTTATCGTTTCATAATTTACCTTTACCAGTTTATAAATTTTTATGTAAATGGACTTTAAAAAAAGACAACTATTTAAACATTTACTTTCATCCTTGGGAATTTACTGACTTGAAAAATAAAAGTCGTTTTAATTTTCCGAATTATGTTTCAAAAAAAACCGGTATTGAGATGATTAATCGAATGGATGAATTTATAATGTGGGGAAAACAAAATAAGTTTACTTTTGGAACTTTTAAAAATTTTTTACAATCATTAAAATAATATTTTTACCAATTAATTTTCAAGAAAAACCTATGCAAATCGAAAAAGAATTACAAAATATTATTGATAATTTTGATACAAAAGGAACAACATTCATTGAAGGTAATCGTAATCGTATTAAACTTTTTGAATTTGAAAATAGAATCATTAATGTAAAATCATTTAAAATTCCCAATTTTTTTAATAAAATTATATATTCTTTTTTTAGAAAATCAAAAGCATATCGTTCGTATAACTTTGCACAAAAACTAACACAACTTGGAATTGGAACACCTAAACCAATTGCATTTTACGAACAAAAAGGTTTTTTAGGATTGGGGAAAAGTTTTTATATCAGTGAACATTTGAAATTCGATTTGATGTTTAGAGATTTGGTAGAAAACCAAAATTATCCCGATAGTGACGAAATTCTGAAACAATTTACTGCTTTTTCATATAAAATGCACCAAAATGGAATAGAATTTTTAGATCATTCACCAGGAAATACGTTAATTGTAAAAAACAACAATGTATATAATTTTTATTTGGTTGATTTAAACCGGATGAATTTTCATTCTAATATGGATTTTCAATTACGTATGAAAAATTTATCGCGATTAACTCCACACTATGAGATGATTGAAAAAATAAGTGCAGCTTATGCAAAACTATCGGGTGAAAGTGAAAATTTAATTTTTGAAACTTTATGGAAATTTACTTCGGAATTTCAATACCGTTATTTTAGAAAAAAAAGAATAAAAAAAAGGCTTAAATTTTGGTCGTAATTTATTTTTTATATAATTTTTTTAATTCTGGATATCGAACATAAATACTCAAAGCATTTAAATAAGAAATAATAATTCCTTTTTTTCCATCAAGAATGCCAAGTCGTATCAAATAACTGTGTAAAAATTTATATGCTGGTTTTATATAATAATGAAACGCATTTGGTTTAATTCCTTTTCGATACAATTCTTGAGCCTTCAAGGTACCATAATAAACCATTTTTCGTTTATAGGAATAAAAGTTGGTGTATGAATAATGAATTAATTTGTTTTTTAAAGCCCCAATATCGCCAGTTACATTAAGTTTTTCGTGAACTAATTTGTCACTTATATACTCTGCAGTTCCTTTTTTAAACAATCGAATGTTTTTATCAGTTTGCCAACCACTAAATTTTAAATGTTTATTTTGAAACATAAATTTTCTAAAAAAATAATACGAATTATAAGTTTCCGATTTATTTACAGTTTCTACAATTTCATTTTTTAAATTTTCACAAATTCTCTCGTCGGCATCTAAAAATAAAATCCAAGGATGAGTTGCACTGTCTATAGCTAAATTACGTTGCGATGAAAAATTATCAAATTTATTGAGTATTAATCTAACATTGGAATGTTTTTTAATTAACTCAATAGTTCCATCCGTACTGTAGGAATCAACAATTATTAATTCGTCTACAAAATCTAGATTATGAATAATTTCTTCAATATTGTTTACTTCGTTAAAAGTAATTACCAAACCGCTTATTTTGTTGTTTTGAGATAGA
>JAYUFJ010000418.1:0-3579 GCA_043738775.1 Flavobacterium sp.
TAATTAAAAATAATAACCCGAAAGTATTTTTTTATACATTTACTTAAACAAAACTTAAAATTTATGAAAAATAAAATTACTATTATCCTTTTTTTCATATCATTAATTTTAAATGCCCAAACCAAAGTTAAAGATACGGTAGTTCGGCGTTCGGTTATAACTTTTGAAAAAAACGCAAACGCATTTAATTTTAAAGCTCAAAATCCACCTTTAGTTCAAATGTCGGGCGCACCGCAAGCCAATTATTCTCATTTTTGGGAATTTGGTGACGGAAGTTATTCTAAAGAAAAAGAACCAAAAAAAACATTTAAAAAACAAGGAACTTACAAAATAAATTTATCTGTAACCAATAATTATGATAACGGAAAACCTCCAGCTACTCGACCTAAAACAATTGTTGTAAACGAAAATTCTGAAAATGCAACCAATGACATTGCATCACTTGAAAAACAAGACGGATATCAAATTTTTGCTTCACGTGAACCATCGCCCGATGAGGAAATGGTTGTTGTTGTTGGCTACCAAAACTTATTAAATTATGTTGCAAACGGAAAATTATATTTGTTTTTTAACGACAAAGAATTCAAAAAAAAGAATTTTGAACTATTGGAAATGCGAACTCATTTTGGCGAAAATGAAGTTTTGGATAATAATTTGACGCTTGCAAAAACCAAAAACGAAACGTATAAAAATTTAGCTTCAGAAAAGGAAGTATTGAACTTTAAAAATCCTTTTTTAAATGATGAAGAAGATTTAGAAGCTACATTAAGCGAAAGTAGAAAATCATTTAGTAATGTAAAGGTTTTGGATTTTGATTTGATGAATCCGAATGAAACCCGAAATGTATTTTTCACCTTTAAAACCACTCCAGAAATGATTAAAGATACAAGTGCAACTGTACGAATGCGAGGTATTTATGTTCCAGATAGAAATTACAAAACCCATAAAAAAAGAACTTTGGAAATGGAAATTGTAACCTCACACGACCCCAATAAAATGTCAAGTAACGCAGCATTTATGAATTATAGATTGGTGCGATTTAAAACTATTCAAATGAAAACTCGTTTTCAAAATGATGGTGAAGGCCCAGCAAAAACAATACGTTTAGAAACCGATATACCTAAAATGTTTGACAAAAAAACGTTCAAAGTTGTTGATATGTATCCAAAATGTCCAATTTGCCCTAAAGGAGAAATTATTACTTTTAGTTGTTTGGATACTTTAATTAAAAAAGATCAAATTTATTTTACTTTTAAAAATATTTATTTACCAGGTAGTCAGCAAAAAAATGTAACCCAAAAAGATTCTACCAAAGGATTTGTAAAATATTCAATGAAATTTGCTAAAGATTTTCATAAAATTTCAACTAAAAGCCGAACTTCAATTTTTTTCGATAAAAACGAACCAGTTGTAACCAATTATGCACGAACACGTTTCTTACCTGGAATTTCAATTGGCGCAAAATCGGGATATAATTTATTTTCAAATCTTGAAAATGGGCAATCTTATTTTGTTGCAGCAACAGTTTCACCCTATAAATCTTACCGTTGGTATTGGCAAGTCGAATTTCAAAATAGCTTTACTGTATATAATACTGCAACTACTATTAAGAACGAATTAGTATCAAATGCTCCCCAACAAGGAATATTACAATTACAAACCACAACAAGTAAATCAAAACTTGAAAATTATAATATAGAAACTCCAATTTTACTTCGTTATAACCTAAACAATTACATTGGTCTTGGAGCCGGAATTCAAGGAAATATAAACATTAGCTCGTCACAAAGTACAACTTCAAAAATTGAAACTTATGAAGGCGTTGCTCCTACAATTTTAGTAAAAACTGTTAATGACAATTCGGGAACTTTAACATCAAGCTTTAAAGATTTTAAAGGCGGTTTTATTTTAGATGCTACTTTTGGGTTTTCGCGTATAGGTCCAAGTTTAGGAACACGATATGTTTTAAATTCTAACAAAGGTTTCAATTATTGGCAGTTTTACGGAATTTGGAAATTTTAATACTTAATTTTGAATTGATTAAATTATTATGTTATGAAAAAAAATTACTACTTCAGTTTGGTTTTTTTAGTTTTTGGAATTTTAAATTCCTTTTCTCAAAACAAATTATCGTTTGAAAATACTTCAAGGCGAGAAATGTTGTTAAATAAAAATTTTAAAGATTATAAAATTTTAACCTTAACCGATGAAATAATAAAACTAAGGTCTGGTGAGCAAATAACCATAAATTATGGTCAAGATTACACATTTACTTTATTCGAAAACAAAATTTTATCTAATAATTATAAAGTTTCAATTCAAGGCGAAAAAAATTTGGTTCGTAAATCAATTTTTGAAACCGATTTTGACGGTAAATATTATAGAAATGAAAACATATCAGAAAAAAACCAATTCGTTTTTTCTTATTTCGAAAATAAATATTCAATTTATATAAAAAATCAAAATTCTGAATTTTACATTGAATCATTACAAAAATTCGATAAAACGGCTTCAACCAACGATTATGTTTATTATGAAGTTAAAAATGCTATTGTTCCCGAAAATAGTTCGTGCGGATTTAAAGAAACTGTAAAATTATCCGAAAATAAAACTAATATTGAAGTTCAAAAATTGGGAGGTTGTAAAACTGTTGATTTGGCTTTTTCAATAGATTACACAATGTATAGTGTTTACAATTCGGTAAACGGCGCAATAAATAGAACCTTAGAAGTTTTAAATTTATCGGAAGCCAACTATAAAATAGCCAACGGAATTTCTGACGATATAAAATTTAAAGTAGTTGAGCATTATATTGTTACTTGTGACACTTGTAATTACTGGCCTTCAAGTTTAGAAATTTATACAAATCACTCTGCTTTAGGGTCAAATGCTTATAGAATGTTTGTCAATCAATACGACATGAAAATTCATTGGCAAAACGAAGGAGGAACGGGCTCTGTTGTTGGCCTTGGGTCTTTCAATATTTGCAATACTAATCTTACCCAAAACGGATACGGAATAGCCACAGTTAAAAACTATTCAACAAACACCAATTTTATTCGATGCATATTATCACACGAAATGGGACACAATTTTGGTTGCCAACATGATACCGAAATTATGAATGCCTATGTAAGCGGAAGTAATTTGTGGTCGGCTGCATCAATTGTAACAATAAACAATACATTAGCAAGCAATAGTTCGTGTATGAGTGCTTGCGTAACCAACCCTTGCGATAATAAAAAAGTAGTTGATGCTTTAGCGACTCCCGATATAATAAATAATAAAATAAATGTAAGTTGGTTGGCCGAAGCTGGAGTTGATTTTAAAGTACGACTATATAATACTTTAACCGCAACTTGGTCACCATATACAACATTTAGTTTTCCGAACAATTCTACTTTTTATTCGTTTTCACAAACACATTGTATTGATGTGTATCGAGTTGAAATAACTCCAATTTGCTCTGGAATTACTGGAATATCGGAACAAGTTGTCTTTAGCGTTAGTAAAAATGTGCCTGCTCCAACATTAACGTTCTCTTCAACTTCTCAAAATTTACCACTTTGTGGCGGAAAA
>JAYUFJ010000419.1:0-3566 GCA_043738775.1 Flavobacterium sp.
ATGAAAATCAAAGTACAATTTCACAAGTAAATCAAAAACACGAGACAATTTCAAAAGAAACAATCAATGTAAATCCGGAAACATTGTTGGCACAAATTGAATCTTCAAAAACCCAGAAAACTGAAACTTTACCACAGCAAATCAAAGTAAACGCAAACAGTTTATTATCAGAAGTTGATGGTGAAGTAACCCAAGAATTTCGAGAAACAAAGTTTTCAAAATTAAAAAGAAATTTTCAATCGGTTAAAAGTGCATTAGTATCACGAAACGATAAATAAAAAATCAATCATCAATCAAATTTTAAATCAAAAAAACAATCATTATGAAAAATATAGTTATTTATATCGCATTATTATTAAGTCTTTATGTAAATAAAACGTTTGCACAAGAAACTTTTTCGCAAAGAGCAGAATCAATTTCAATTAAAATTGACAACATTAATAAAGAAGAAAAAGCAAAATTAAAAAAAGAAATAGAACAAGTAAATTATGATATTGATAAAGGTTTTATCACTAGAGACCAAGCCGATTTTAAAAAGCAACAATTGGCTCAAAAACGGGCAACAAACATCGAAAATCGAGTTGCTGTAGAACAATTAGAATTAAAAAAATTAGTTCAAGAAAAAGTAGATGGAAAAATCAAAGAGATTGATACTACGAAACCCAAAAAGTACAGATTTACCTTTAACGCATTGCGAATCAATGACACGATTCGAAAAGGCGAACGACGAACTACATCACAATTAGTTTTCGCTGCAGGAGTGAACAATGTAGTAACAAACGGAAGTCCAGCAAACTCCGACTTTAAATACTGGGGTTCTCATTTTTACGAACTAGGTTTAACATTTAATTATCGACTAACGAAAGCCGAGAATTTACTACATTTAAAATACGGTTTTTCATTTGTATGGAACAATTTACGCCCCACCGAAAACCGAAATTTCGTGGTTTCGGGAAACCAAACTACTTTACAAACCAATCCAATTAATCAAGACGATTCTCGATTTAGAAACGTTTATTTAGTTTTTCCAATACATTTAGAATTCGATTTTTCTCCAACAAAAATTAAAAATGGACAACCCTTTTTTCAGTCGCACGAAAGTTTCCGATTAGGAGTTGGAGGCTATTTAGGAACCAATTTAAGTTCAAAACAATTTATAGATTACGCAGCAAATAGTTACGATACGGCAACCGAAACCAATGGCGATTTTAACACTAATAATTTTATATATGGAGCTAGTGCTTACATTGGCTACTCGCAAACCAGCCTTTATTTAAAATACGATTTGAATCCGTTATTTAACAACAACACAATTAAACAAAACAATATTTCACTGGGTATTCGGTTCGATTTTAATTAATATTTATTCGTAGCCAATCTCGCAATTCATTTCAAGTTCTTACAAAAAAAGTGGTTTTTTAGAATACCCCAAAAAGTTAAATGTTATTTGTTTTTTTTATTTACCTCGAAGTATAAAAATGAAATAAAAACAATTACAATTTTATTTAATTTAAGTGGGTTTCAATAATTTTAATTTAAATAAAAGGGTTGTTCAGAAATGGAAAACCCTTTTTATTTTGTGGTAATTAAAAAAATATTTAAAAGCAAATAAAACTCTCTTACTTTGCTCTTATTTATGGTTACTTTTTATTTTTTTAAACTTTCATAAAGGGTTTGCCAAAAAAAACATACTATATTTACCTTGAATAAACCCTAAAAAACTATTAGATGCAAGCACAATTAACAACGACACAATTAACACAGATTAACAGTGAGCCATTTTACATTACTGACACTAAATATCTTGGATTTCCTATGGCTCCTTTAGTAACTGTGCTAGGATATATAGAAAATGAAATTAAAAAAATTAAAATCAGAACGACATTATTTATAGATAGTTCTGTAATAGAACCAAAATTTGGTTTTGTTTTTAAAGAAGAAAAAAACACTCTTTTTTTAACTTCGGATTATAAATTTCAAGAAGATTCTCCAAAAAGTTTTAATTGTTATTATGTTGAATTGGATTATTATTCAAAAACAATAGATAATTTAAATATGGTCACATCTTTTTTGTGTGATTTAGACCCAAAAATTTCTAGGGGAACTTCAACCTCTGTTCTTTGGAGTTAAAAGTTAATTTCCAAATAAAGATAATATGATTTTGATTAAGTTGAAGTATTGTCTTTTAATTTTAATAATTTCTCAATCATTTTTTGCTCAAAACAAAGTGATTGAGAAATTTATTAGTTTAGAAATTGACAAATCAGCTCATTATTTTAAACAGAATATTTTTTTTTATAAAGCTTATCAATCCTTTAAAGCCAAAAAATATGATTCTACTCTCATTTACAGTATGAGGCATCTTTATTCTAAAAAAGAGAATAGATTATTAGAGGATTATTGTCATTATTTTAGAGGCTATTGCTTTAAACACAAAAGGTTGTATAATCAAGCTATAAATGAATTTCAATTTATTTCTCCACAAAGTAATTTTTATAAAGAAATAACTAATTTAAACAAAGGTGAAATTGCTATTGTGAAATCAGATTTTGAAAAAGGATTGTATTATTTTTTAGAATTAGAAAAAATAAAGCCTCTAAAGTACGTCAATTCAAATTATGTTTATAGTAATATTGGGACTTGTTATATTCATTTGAAGAATTACAGTAAAGCTACTATTTTTTTATTTAAACCCTTAAAAGAGTTTGAAATTAAAAAAGATACCCTGTCAATAATTGTTACATATACTAATGTTGCCAATTTGTATTATGACCAATACAAAGATAAATTGGCGATACCTTTTTTTGAAAAAGCATATTTGATTGCTTCAAAATTTAATGATTTTGAACAAAAAAATAAAACAGCTGAAAATATGGGTATTGTTGAAGAAAATAGAAAACATTTTCAAAAGTCTATTATTTATATAAAAGAATCCCAAAAATGGAAAGATTTATTAAATGATCAAAATAAAGTTTGGAGCGTAGCCGAAGCCGAAAAAAAGTTTGCAGTTAAACAAAAAGAAAAAGAAATTCGTTTATTAGAAACCCAAAATAAATTAAAAATAGCTCAAAGAAATAATTTTATATACATTTCAGTTTTATTATCATTGCTCTTTGGTACAAGTGTATATTTTTATTTTCAAAAAATTAAAACAAATAATATTATTATTTCCCAAAAAGAAGTGCTAAATGATTTGAATGAAACAAAAAACAAATTATTTTCGATAATAAGTCACGATTTACGTTCCTCGGTAAATAGTTTAAAGTCAAGCAACAGTAAATTGATAGGATATTTAGAAACTAAAAATTATAATGATTTAGATTCTTTGTTACATAGTAATAGTGCTATCGCAAACAGTACATATAACTTATTGGATAATTTATTAAACTGGGCACAACTTCAAACAAATCAAATCTTTTTTGAAAAAGAATCATTGCATTTATATTCTATAATCCAACAGGTAATTTTCAACTATAAACCTTTACTTATTAATAAGAAAATTGAATTAGTTGCAACGATTTCTAAAGCTATATTTCTATATATGGATTTAGAATCGTTTAAAATAA
>JAYUFJ010000420.1:0-3564 GCA_043738775.1 Flavobacterium sp.
CTGAACCTGAAAAAGTTTTCGATATTGAACATAAATTATTTATTCAAAAAGAACCAATAATTTGTAAGTTTGAAAAACGTAAAGGAAAACCTATAACAATAATTGAAGGTTATGAAGGTAATGATGACGATTTTAAAGTTTTAGCCAAACAAATTAAAACGATGCTTAGCGTTGGCGGAACTTTTAAAGATGGATCAATTATTATTCAAGGAAATTATCGGGATAAAATAATGAATTTTTTACAAGAAAAAGGATTCAAAACAAAACGAGTTGGCGGTTAAAAAACAATTTTAGAATTTAGACAGCCAATTTTTTTTGAACTAATTATTTCAATAATTCCATTTTAATAACCAAAACTTTATAAACTATTTAAACAAAACTTTTTAATGATAAAATCATCAGAATTAATATTGAATCCCGACGGAAGTGTTTATCACTTAAATTTAAAACCAGAACATATTGCGAACGACATAATTTTTGTAGGCGACCAAAATAGAGTTGAAAAAATAACTCAGAACTTTGAAAAAATTGAGTTTTCAACCCAAAAAAGAGAATTTAAAACCCAAACTGGAATTTATAAAGGAAAGCGAATTACAGTTATGTCAACCGGAATTGGTCCGGATAACATAGATATAGTAATGAACGAATTGGATGCTTTGGTAAACATTGATTTAAAAACTAAAATACCAAAAAAAAACTTAACATCTTTAAATATAATCAGGATTGGAACTTCGGGTTCATTGCAACCAGATATTCCTGTTGATAGTTTTGTACTAAATACATTTGGATTGGGAGTTGACAATATGCTCCGCTCCTATTTAATTGACGACATTACTAATAAAGAATTGGAAGACGCATTTATTAAACACACCAATTGGGATAGTAAAAAAGGGCGTCCATACGCAATTGATTGCAGTAAAAAATTAGAAAAAATTATAGAAAATGATAAAATGTTTAAAGGGATTACAGCCACAGCTGGAGGATTTTATGGCCCTCAAGGTCGAATTTTAAGATTGAACATTCAAGATGAAGAATTGAACGGTAAAATGGATAACTTTGAATTTGCAAATAATCGAATTACAAATTTAGAAATGGAAACAGCAGCTATTTATGGGTTGGGCAAACTTTTAGGTCACGAAACATTATCATTAAATGCCATAATTGCAAATCGCGCTACCGGAACTTTTAGCTCCGATCCCTATAAAGCAGTCGATGAATTAATTGCATATACATTGGTTAAATTGGTAAGTTAATTTTAAAGTTTTTCAAATTTTGACATAATTAATTCCTGTTTGTTTTAAGATTAAAAAAAATTGTGAAATTTAAAATGAATTATACTGAAAATAGCATTTACTATGGACTTAATACTAGAAACCGAACGATTAATTTTAAGAGAAATGCGCCGCGATGATGCTCTAGAGCTGTTTGCAATGGATTCAAATCCAAATGTTCACAAATATTTATGGAATAAACCGAACCAATCAATTGATGAAGTTTACGAATATATAACTCTTGTTCGAAAACAATATAGTGAAAATAAAATAGGCCGATTTGTAGCAATTTTAAAAGAAACAAATGAACTAATTGGTTGGATAGGACTTAAATACAACACCGTTGAAGTTAATAAAAAAGTTGATTTTTATGATATTGGATATAGATTAAACGAAAAATTTTGGGGAAAAGGTTATGCTACAGAAGGCACATTAGCTTGGTTGGATTACGGATTTAAAGTAATGAAAATTGAAATAATGACTGCAGCAGCACAAACAGCCAATATAGCATCGAATAAAATTTTAAAAAAAATAGGAATGACCGAAACCGAAAAATATTTAGAAAATGAAGTTTCATGGAATTGGTATGAAATTAAAAATAATGTTTAATTCTTGATTTTTAACAACAAAATAGTTAATTTTAACGATAAAATTTATTTTAAATGAAATTAAAATCAATAACTCCGCTTCTATTATTCTTTTTTGTTTTATTAAATTGTAGTAAAAATAGTTCAGTCGAAGTTCCAAAAGTAACTGAAACTCGTCCTTTTTATATGGGTGTAACGCCTTGGCCAGCCGATTTTACAATTGCAGAAGTTGATACCGCTTATGCTTTTGTAAACAATCATTGTGATATAGTTTCACATCATTTTGACGATGGAATACCTTACGACGAAGCATTTAATAATCAACCAATGCCAATAAGTTTACAACAAGATGTTCAATACCGAAAAATAAAAACAGGTAATGGAAAAAAGATTTTTCTTAGCGTTTCTGCACTTGATTTAACCCGAATTCACAAAGCTGGATATTTTAAACAATCAACAGTTGCAACATCAATTAAAAATTATTGGGAATCTTTAACCTTTGACAATCCTAATGTTATAACTGCTTATGTTAATTATGTAAGTTGGTTAACAACTAATTTTCAACCCAATTATATTAATTTTGGTGTTGAAAGTAATGCTTCACAATTTAATTTAGTCGAATTTCAAAAATACAAACAGTTCATTTCACAAGTTTATTCACAACTCAAAATTAAATTTCCTACAATTCCAATATTTATTAGTTTTATAGTAGATGAATCCAACGACGGATTTACAAATGCTTCACAGTTAATTAATTATACAGATTATATTGGTTTGAGTGCCTATCCTTATGTTTCAGTAAGTTCATCTGCATCAGGAAATACCGATCCATCATTGTTTCCCGTAAATTATTTTGAAAAATTTATTGCTTTATCCAATAAACCTTTAGTAATTACAGAAACGGGTTACATTGCCGAAAATATTTCAATTCCTGCTTTCAATTTAAACAAACAAGGTAATGAAACTTGGCAAAAATTATATTTGAATTTAATATTAAATTTATGTAAAACCAATAATGCAAAATTTTTAATTTGGTATTGCAGTAAAGATTATGATGCAGCAGTTTCCACATTACAATCACAAGGATTATATCAAGATTTGTTTGGATTATGGAAAGATACTGGTTTTAAAAATCAAAATGGAATAAAAAGACAATCCTACTATTTATGGGATGAATGGTTAAAAAGAGAAAAACAATAAATTGAAAAAAATAAATATAGCAGGAGTTCCAGAGCATTTTAATTATCCGTGGCATTTGAGCATTGAAAATAACGAATTTCAAAATATAGGAATCGATTTGCAATGGATAAATGTACCCGAAGGAACTGGAAAAATGTGTCAAATGCTACGCGAAGGCACAACAGATATTGCAGTAATTTTAACAGAAGGAATTGTAAAAGATATTGTTTTGGGAAATGAATCTAAAATAGTACAAATTTACGTTGAAAGCCCTTTAATTTGGGGAATTCACGTTGATGCAAAATCAAATTTTAAAACAATTTCTGATTTAGAAAATAAAAAACCAGCAATTTCTAGATTGGGCTCCGGATCTCATTTAATGGCAATTGTAAATGCTCAAAATCATGGTTGGAATACCGAAAATTTAAAATTTGAAATAGTAAATACAATTGAAGGAGCAGTTAAAAGTTTAACTTCTCAAGAATCTGATTATTTTATGTGGGAACGATTTATGACCAAACCATTAG
>JAYUFJ010000421.1:0-3557 GCA_043738775.1 Flavobacterium sp.
CCAAACCAATTGCAAATGCCTTTGGAGTCAATCGAGCATCAGCATTATCTTGTCGCAAAAGTGTTCTGTATTCTGCACGAGAAGTAAACATTCGATACGGTTCTTCTGTGCCTTTAGTAATTAAATCGTCAATTAAAACTCCGATGTAAGCTTCGTTACGTTTTAAAATTAAAGGTTCTTTATCTTGAACTTTTAATGCAGCATTTATACCCGCCATCATTCCTTGTGATGCTGCTTCTTCATAACCTGTTGTTCCGTTTATTTGGCCAGCGAAATATAAATTATCAACCAATTTTGTTTCTAAAGTATGTTTCAATTGTGTTGGCGGAAAATAATCATACTCTATCGCATAACCCGGACGGAAAAATTTTACTTTTTCAAAACCTGCAACCATTCGCAATGCTTTAGCCTGAATGTCTTCAGGTAAGGAGGTTGAAAACCCATTTACATATACTTCGCAGGTGTCCCACCCTTCGGGTTCAATAAACAATTGATGACGCTCTTTGTCGGCAAAACGGTTTATTTTATCTTCAATTGATGGACAATAACGAGGTCCTACACTTTGAATTCGTCCGTTAAACATTGGCGAGCGGTCGAAACCTTCTCGTAAAATATCATGAACGGCTAATGAAGTATAGGTCATATGACAATCTCGCTGACGCGATAATGGAGAAGTTTCATCGGAATAAGAGAATTTATCAGGTACTAAATCGCCCTTTTCAACATTCATTTTTGAATAATCAAGTGAACGACCATCAACTCTTGGAGGGGTTCCTGTTTTCATTCTTCCAGCTTCGAAACCTGCATTTATCAAATCTTCTGTAATACCGTATGCGGCAGATTCACCTGCTCTACCACCACCAAATTGTTTTTCACCTATATGAATTAATCCGTTTAGGAAAGTTCCATTTGTTAAAATTACAGTTTTAGCTAAAATTTCTAAACCAAGTGAAGTTTTTATACCTTCAATTTTACCATTTTTTATAATTAAGCCATTTGCCATTTCTTGATAAAAATCTAGATTTGGGGTACGCTCAAGCATTAAACGCCATTCTTCTGCAAAACGCATTCTATCGCTTTGAACTCGTGGTGACCACATTGCTGGACCTTTGGATTTATTCAACATTTTAAATTGAATGGCTGTTGTATCGGTTACAATACCAGAATATCCACCAAGTGCATCAATTTCACGAACTATTTGTCCTTTGGCAATGCCACCCATTGCTGGATTACAAGACATTTGAGCAATGTTTTGAAGGCTCATAGTTACCAATAACGTAGAAGCACCTAAATTGGCTGATGCAGCTGCTGCCTCACATCCAGCGTGACCTGCTCCTACTACTATAACATCGTATTTATTTAAAAACATTTTTTAGGGTTTTGTTGTGACGAATTAAAATTTAAAAAAATATAAATTGATATTTGTTCCGCGTAAAACAAGTTTAGTTAACAATCAAAGGTTGTAATTAAATATCAAGTAAATACGATAATTGTAATTTGTTCCACGTGGAACTTTAAATGCAATTGTTTGGGTGCAAAAAAAGTCGAAGTGTAAACTCAAAATTATTAATTACTTGATTGTTCCACGTGAAACATTTCTAATTTTTCATCTTCTTTGTTTCGCATATTTTGTTCGTCATTGATTGTTTTGTCTTTATAACCGCAATAATGAAGAACACCGTGAATTATTACTCGGTTAAGTTCGTTATTAAAAGAAGTATTAAAGTCGTTTGCGTTGTCAATAACTCGCTCGATTGATATGAAAATGTCGCCACTAATTTCATTTCCTATTGAATAATCAAACGATATAATATCAGTTAAGGTGTCGTGGTTTAAATGCTCATTGTTTAATTTGAGCAAGTACTCGTCGTCACAAAATACATAACAAATTTCTCCAAGTGTTTTGTTTTCGGACTCAATTACCGAAACAATCCAATTGGACAGTTGTGTTTCGTTTGATAACTCGAAGTCGGTTTCGTAATTAAAACTAATCATTTTTTTTGAAGTATTTTTGAACTTTTTCGTTAAAATTAGAACGAAGCGGTAATGTTTGACGGTTTAAAATTTCGATGCTATTAATGTATTCTTGTAAACGTAATGGCAAAGCATTGCTTGAGTTATTGAACTCATTTTTATTTGTAGTCGATTGACGTTTTTTTTCTTCGCCTTGTTGTTGAACAGCTTTATCAAGTTTTAAGAGTTCGTATTTTAAATTCAACATTCGTTGTAAAACTTCGTTGTTGAATCCTTTATTAAGTATTTGTTTTTCGAGTTGTTTTATTTGGTCAAGAGCATTTTGCCCTTGGTTGCTTATACCTTGTTTGTTTAATTCGTTTTCAAGTGATTCACGAAGCTGTTGCTGTTCTTTGTAAATTTGCATTATTTGTTGCGCATTGTTTTCACCATCTTCACCATTTAAATTGTTTTTATTGTCTTTTCCTTGACTACCAGTACCTGAACCGTTTTCTCCACTTTTTCCGCCTTTACCGTCTTTTCCAGGCTTGTTGCCTTCTCCTGGTTTTTGTCCATCACTTCCCTCCTTACCTTCCTTTCCGTCGCCTGGTTTATTGCCTTTTTTCATTCCATTTTTGGCTTTCTCGGATAAATCTCCTTGCTTTTGAATTATGTCTGGAAGCTGTGAACCACCACCCGAACCCTTTCCAGGTGAAGGTTGTCCTTTACCTTTACCAGAACCAGACATTTTTAAAGATTGTTGTTTGTTGGTTAAAACATCTGCAAGAAAATCGGCCAAACGGTTAGATGCTGCAATAGAAAATTGTTGATAAGAAGTTCCTTTTGGGACATTTGAGTCAGCCAAAGTTTCTATTGATTTGTCAACATTATATAGTACATTACCAATTTCTTTAGTAATATTATCACCAATTTTTGGATCACGTAAAGACATAGCAAACAAGGAATCGTCAACGTGTTTGAATTGCAATTTCAAGTCTTGCTGAATTTTAAGGTTTTTATTGTAAGCAGGTGATCCGCGCTTGAGGGATTTGAATTGCTTCATAACATCTTCTTGAGAAAATGAGTAAGCCAAAAGATTATCTAAAACCTGTCGTAACATGACAATATCCTCTTGAAGTTGCTCTTGCTCTCCACCTTCCATATCCGACTTCATATCGTCACTCATTTGCTTCATTTTTTTGGAAGCACTTTTTTGTTTGGGTTTTGCGGATGCTTTGGAATCATTTTTTAATTCCTGAGATGCTTTTTTTAAATCGTCGTCAATTGATTTCTCTTTTGATTCAAAATTTGGTAATTCAATAGGTTTTTTTAATTCTTTATTTTCTATTTCTAAATCTTTTAAATCCTCTTTAAGTTTGTCAAACTCTTTATTAATCTCGTTTTGATTTTCGGTCTTATTCTCTTTTTCGTTGTCCGAAAGTTTATCTAGTTTTTCCGAAAGTTTATCTAATTTTTCAGCCAGTTGTTCCGCTTTTTTTTCAATATAAAACTTTTTAGTTAACTCAACTAATTGCTGTAATGACTTGGTTAGATTTTTGGAAGTTTGTTTGAACTTTTCAACTTTATCAAACAATTCTTCTTTT
>JAYUFJ010000422.1:0-3546 GCA_043738775.1 Flavobacterium sp.
ACTCATTTAGCAAAAAGTTTCACGGCAGTTTGCGTTTTTGTAACCGATAAAGTTGACAAAAACTGCATTGAAAAAT
The DNA here is from genome assembly GCA_043738775.1 of Flavobacterium sp. Lineage (GTDB taxonomy): Bacteria > Bacteroidota > Bacteroidia > Flavobacteriales > Flavobacteriaceae > Flavobacterium. The sequence continues at coordinate 77 of JAYUFJ010000422.1, forward strand.
TGGCAAAAATTGGTGTAAAACTAATCGATTTGCGAAGTGCAGGCTATAATAATGTCGATATTGAATCGGCTAAAGCCAATAATATCAAAGTTTTACGTGTTCCGGCCTACTCGCCACAAGCAGTTGCCGAACACGCTGTTGCAATGATTTTGACATTAAACAGAAAAACGCACAAAGCCTACAATCAAGTTCGTGAGAATAATTTTTCGTTACAAAATTTAATGGGTTTCAATTTATTTGGTAAAACAATCGGTGTTGTAGGAACAGGAAAAATTGGCCGTTCATTTTGCAACATTATTTTAGGGTTTGGTTGCAAAATAATTGCCTATGACATCAAAGAAAACGAAAGTTTAAAACAAAAAGGAATTCAATATAAAACCTTCGATGAATTACTTACACAATCGGATATTATTTCAATTCATTGTCCGTTAACGCCAAAAACCAATCATTTATTTGACAAAAAAGCATTTAATAAAATCAAAAAAGGAGCCATGATTATTAATACAAGTCGTGGCGGAATAATCAATACCAAAGATGCAATTGAAGCCCTAAAAAATAAACAAATCGGATATTTAGGAATTGATGTTTATGAAAATGAAGGCAATTTATTTTTTAAAGACCAATCGCAAACAGTAATTCAGGATGATACTTTCGAAAGATTATTAACGTTCAATAATGTTTTAATTACGCCACACCAAGCCTTTTACACGCAAGAAGCAGTAACTGAAATTGCTAAAATAACCATTAAAAATTTTTCAGATTTTGAAGAAAATAAAGTTTTAGAAAATGAAGTATTCTAACTAATAAATAAAATAATTATGCCAATACAAACCGTAAATCCGTTCACAAACAAAGTAGTAAAAACTTTCGAAGAAATGTCCGAAGTGACATTGGACAATCTCGTTGCACAATCTGCAAAAGCATTCGAAAAATGGAAAAATACCACTTTAGAACATCGTTCCGAACTTCTAAATAATGTAGCAAAATTACTGCGAGAACGAAAATTCGAACTTGCAAAAACAATTACGCTCGAAATGGGAAAACTTATTGCTCAAGCCGAAGGCGAAATTGATTTGAGTGCCAATATTTTCGAATATTATGCCAAACACGGCGCACGATTTTTAGCCGATAAATACCTTAATCCGGAATTCGGAAAAGCCTATTACAAACACAGCCCACTTGGCACAATTCTAGGTGTAGAACCTTGGAATTTTCCATTCTATCAGGTGGCTCGATTTGCTGCACCAAACCTAATGATCGGCAATACAGTTTTGGTAAAACACGCCTCTTCAGTTCCGCAATGTGCCATTGCAATCGAAAAAATATTTTTAGATGCTGGTGTGCCAAATGGTGTTTACACAAATCTGCAAATATCAGGAAAACGAGCATCGGCAATGGTTTCTGACACGCGTATCAAAGGCGTTTCTCTTACCGGTAGCGAGCAAGCAGGTTCAAGTATTGCACAACAAGCAGGAAAATATATCAAAAAATCGGTGCTCGAATTGGGCGGAAGCGATGCGTTTATTGTTCTCGAAGATGCCGATATTGACCAAGCCGTAAATTGGGGAATTATTGGTAGAATAAACAATAATGGCGAATGTTGTGTTGCCTCTAAAAGATTCATCGTTTTAGAAGAAGTTTCGGACGAATTTCTTAAAAAATTCACCGAAAAAATGAAAAATTTAGTCATTGGCGACCCAATGGATCCAAAAACCGAATTAGGACCACTTTCTAGCGAAGAAGCTGCTGTTCACATTGCCGAACAAGTAAAAAATGCTATCGATGCTGGTGCAAAATTAGTTTTAGGAGGCACTCGAAGCAATCGTGAAGGTGCTTTTATGGAACCCACAATTATTACCAATATCAAACCCGAAAACCCTGTTTATTATCAAGAATTATTTGGTCCTGTAGCTTCTTATTTTGTTGTTAAAAATGAAAATGAAGCCATAAAACTCGCAAACGATTCCAGCTATGGTTTGGGTTGTTCTATTTTTTCGTCTAATATTGAACGGGCTCGAAACATTGCAAATCAAATAGATACGGGAATGGTTTTCATCAATCATCCTACTTGGACAGAAGCCGATTTGCCATTTGGAGGCACAAAAAATTCTGGTTACGGACGCGAATTATCCGAACTCGGAATTCAAGAATTTGTAAACAGAAAATTAATCCGAATTAGCGAATTATCAGATCCAATGTAAAATAATTTCAAGTTTCAGGTTTAAAGTTTCAAGTTTAAACCTAAAACCTAAAACTTTTAAACTTTAAAATAAAAAAAATGATACGAACAGCAAAAGCACATTGGGAAGGAAATCTCAAAGAAGGAAAAGGAACATTATCAACGCAAAGTGGCATTCTAGAAAGTACAAATTACAGTTTTAAAACCCGATTCGAAGAAGGTAAAAATGGAACCAATCCAGAAGAATTGTTAGCAGCAGCCCACGCTGGATGTTTTACAATGGCAGTTTCATCGATGCTTGGTGCTAAAGGAATTATTGCCAACAAACTCGATACCGAAGCCACTTTAACAATGGAAGGATTAAGCATAACTGGTATTCATTTGAATATTACAGGTTCAGCTCCTGGCATTAACGCCGAAGATTTCGCAACTATCACCAAAGATGCCGAAAAAAATTGCCTGATTTCTAAAGTATTGAATATTCCAATAACATCAGAAGTGCATTTTGAAATTTAAAAAAAAACTTGAAATGAAAATAGTAATTGTTCTTACATCGCACAGTAAATTAGGAAATACAGATGGTAAAACAGGTTTTTGGATTGAAGAATTTGCGACGCCTTATTATCTTTTTAAAGAAGCAGGAGCCGAAATAACGTTAGCATCGCCAAAAGGAGGACAACCTCCAATCGACCCAAAAAGCGACGCACCAGAAAACCAAACCGAAGCGACTATTCGTTATAAAAATGATTCAATTTTGCTTGGTTTAATGGCAAATACCTTAAAACTTGAAGAAATTGATTCCGATGATTTTGATGCTATTTTTTATCCTGGAGGTCACGGTCCATTGTGGGATTTAGCAACTGATGAATATTCAATAAGCCTGATTGAAGAATTTTGGGATGCCAAAAAACCAGTCGCAGCGGTTTGTCACGCACCATCTGTTTTGTTGAATGTTAAAGACGAAGATGGCAATTTTTTAATCAAAGGAAAAAAAGTTACAGGTTTTTCGAACACCGAAGAGGTTGCTGTTAAACTAGATAAAATTGTGCCTTTTATGCTCGAAGATGAACTGAAAAAGAAAGGCGGTATTTATTCAAAAAAAGAAGATTGGACAAGTTATGTCGTTAAAGACGGATTGCTAATTACGGGTCAAAACCCACAATCTTCAGAAGCAGTTGCCAAGGAATTATTGGCAGTTTTAAAAAAATAATAAATCGTGGATTACAAAGACTATTATAAAATATTAGAAATAGATAAAAAAGCCTCACCAGCCGATGTGAAAAAGGCGTAT
>JAYUFJ010000423.1:0-3545 GCA_043738775.1 Flavobacterium sp.
ACTTGAACCCGTTAAGAAATTAACGGGTTTTTTGTTTAAAAAATAGTTTTTGTTTTAAGATTTGTTTATACTTGTAATTAAATAAAATTGTATGACAAATTTAATTACAATGTTAAACGAACTTGAAGAAAATATTTCAAATTTAGAAAAATTTAATCCTTCGGTTTCAAAATCAACTGTGGGATGGCAAATTGATCATTCATTACTTGTTTTAAATGGAATTGCTTCACAGTTAAAAAAATCAAACGCCAAAGAATATAAGTGGCAGTTTTCTTTAAAAAGATTTTTAATTTTTACAACTAATAAAATTCCAAGAGGAAAAGCAAGAGCTCCAAAAGCAGTTTCGCCAGATACGGTAGCAAATGAAAAGGAATTAAAAGAAAGATTAGAATTGGCCAAACAAAACGTTTTAGACATAAAACTATTGCATAAAAATAATTTTTTTTATCATCCGTATTTTAAAAATTTAAATTTAAAGCAAACACAACATTTTTTAGTTTTGCATACTTTTCATCATCTTAAAATTATTAGAGAAATTGTAAATAGTTTCAATTAATCAAAACTAAAATTGCTGTTAAGGTTATTTAATACTAATTAAAACGTGAGTATATTTACACTTTGAACCCTTTATTAAATATATGAACTATACAACAATTCCAAATTCTGATTTAAAAATAAGTGCTATTTGCCTTGGAACAATGACTTTTGGCGAACAAAATACCGAAAGTGAAGCTCACGAACAATTGGATTTTGCAATTGAAAATGGTATAAATTTTATTGATACTGCTGAAATGTATCCAATAGCAGCAAAAGAATCGACATTAGGATTAACCGAAAAATATATTGGTTCATGGCTCAAAAAAACGGGGAAAAGAAATGATTTAGTTATTGCTACTAAAATTGCTGGCCCTAATAGAGGAATGGATTACATAAGAAAGCCGCTTGATTTTTCTAAAAAAAGTATTACCCAAGCGGTCGAAAATAGTTTAAAAAACTTGCAAACTGATGTTATTGATTTGTATCAAATGCATTGGCCAGAGAGGGTAATGAATATGTTTGGGCAGCGTGGTTTAACCGAAATTGATTTGAATTGGAAAGAAAATTTTCAAGAAGTATTGTCAATTTATAAAGTTTTAATAAAGGATGGTAAGATTAAAAATATAGGTGTTAGTAATGAAGCTCCGTGGGCAGTTATGAAATTTTTATCGGAAAGTGAAAAACACGATTTGCCTAAAATTGCAACAATTCAAAATCCTTATTCCTTATTAAATCGACTATTTGAAGTAGGATTGTCCGAAGTATGTATTCGAGAAAATATTGGTTTAATGGCTTATTCACCTTTGGGATTTGGAATTTTATCGGCTAAGCATTTAAATGGTAAAGTTGAAGATTCTAGAATTGGTTTGTTTCCACAATTTGTTCGTTATAATTCGGAAAATTCAACAAAAGCAACGAAGCTTTATAATGATTTGGCTCAAAGTAATGGTTTGTCATTAACTCAAATGGCATTAGCATTCGTTCAACAACAAAATTTTGTAATGGCAACTATAATAGGCGCAACATCAATTAAACAGTTAAAAGAAAATATTGAAACCCAAAATATTATTTTGTCCAATCAAATTTTAAATGATATTGATTTAATTCAAGAATTACATCCTAACCCAGCACCATAACCTATAAAAAAAGCCCTAAAAAGAGCTTTTTTTATGAATTATGAAATTTTTTAATTAACAATTCCTCGTTGTTTACAAATGGTTAATAAAGTAACTAAATTTGAAGTGCCTAACTTTTTATAAATTTTGGTTTTGTGCCCTTCAATTGTTTTTATGCTTACATTTAGTTTTTGAGCCATATTTTTAGTTGAAATTCCCGTGCAAATTTCTTTTAAAACTATTATTTCTTTGGAGGTTAAAAGTTCAAAACCATCGTCTGATTTTAATGATTTACTCATTATAATTTCATTAATTTCATTACTCAAATATTGTTTTCCTGCATAAACTCGTTCAATGGCTTTAAATAATTCGTCAATTGATGAATTTTTGGTAACATAACCCTTTACCCCGATACTCAACATGTTTTTAACAAATGAATATTCGGACATCATTGAAACTACTATTATTTTTGGCTTGTTCAAAAATTTATTAACTTCGGTAATTATATCAACACCACTTTCGTTTTTTAAATTAATATCTAAAATAATTACGTCGTGTTTAACCGTTTTTATAGCCTTAACAGCTTCTGCCACATTTTCAGCTTCTGCTACAATAACATATTTATTTTCATTTGTCAATGAAGATCTCCAAGCTTCACGAACCAATTGATGGTCTTCTACTAATATTAATTTTATTTTATCCATTTAAGTGGTAGTTTTTTTGTTTTTTTGTTTTTTTGTTTTTTTGCGAATCTATATTATTTTTACTAAATATTGCTTGTTTTAAAAATTATAATGTCAAAATTAGTGAAAAAAAAATGAATAACAAGGGTATTCACTTCTTTTTTTGATTAAAAAAAATATTTTTCTTGTATTTGATGATTTAACCTTACGTTTTATAAAAAATTAATTAATAATTCTAATCCATTTTTATTGATATATTGGATGTTACCATTTAATAAATTAACATTTTTTTCAATGTTATAAACTCCCATACCATTTTCAAAATTTTGTTTTAAACCCACTCCATCATCTTTTATAGATAAAAAATAATGAGCGTTTTTAATATCTAAAACAATTTTAATTGACGAACCTTCGGAGTGTTTAATAGCATTTTGAATTGCTTCTTGAATTATAGTGAATAAAATCATTTGTTCACTTTTTGAAAACCGTTTATGAAACTCACTATTGATTTTTTTTGTAATTGAAATGTTTTTTAAAAAATTATTATTGTCTATAAGTTCGGATAGCGCATTTTCGAAACCTTTATTTTGTATTACTAAATTTTTAGTTGATTGTGTTACAAATTTTATTTCATCTAATGCCATTTTTATTAATCCGTTGGCCTTTTTTAACGATTGATCTTTGGAATTAAAATTGTTTAAATGCAAATTTGCAGCAAATAAAAGCTGGCTTATATTGTCGTGCAAATTTTGTGATATTTCTAACCATTTATCACTTTGAAATGCTAAAAAGTTTTCAGAAATTTTTTCGTTTTCTTCAATTTGCAATGCTAGTTGTAAGTTTTGATTTAAAACTAAGTTTTCTAAATTTTTTTTATCAGTAATGTCCGACACTAATTCTACTGCCTTTGAAACACGTCCTTGGGTATCATAAAAAAAACTTATTTCGTCTTTACGCCAAATTAAATTTCCGTTTTTATGTCGGTATTTATATTTAATTGTTAATTGATTTTTTTGGCTTTTAACAGCATGTTGCAATTGCTTTTTAATGTTTAATTTATCTTCATCATCTGATAATATATCCCAAAATTGGGTATTTAATCGATTGGTTTCTTCTTCTACCGAAAAGCCAAAGATTTTTTTGTAATTACTTGAAATAAATGAAACTTGATTATTTTCAAACATAATTATTGCCGATGGAGCATTGTCGA
>JAYUFJ010000424.1:0-3542 GCA_043738775.1 Flavobacterium sp.
TACAATTTTGGTTTTTTTTCTGGTTGGCATTATATTTAAAAAATTAAATTATTTTTTGATTTTATTTTTTCAACTTCTACAGCGTAAACTGTGCTTACTCTGTCTATTTTTTTAATACAACTTGCAATTTTTAATGTATCAATATTGACTTCTCCATTTTCGATTTTTAAAAAATAATCTACCTTTTTAAACTCGGGAATCAAATAAATTTTTGTCGAAAATTTGTTGTTGCTCTCGGCAAACAATCCTTGATTGCTATTTTGTGACGGAACAAAGACATCATTTTTATTTTGAACTAAACTCCATGCAATATCTTTCGAATCTTCAAAAACAAATCTTGTAAACTGGGTTTCACCTTCTTTGTTGCTAATTTGAATATTGCAATTATTTTTTTTAAGAGTAATTGGCAATTTTTGATTAATATAATAAGCCAATCGATAATCTTCCAAAGAAGTATGAATAGCAATTAATTGATAATCTATTTCGTCAAACTCTTCAAGATGCAACTTGTGAACAGCCATAAATTTGCAAAATAAGTTGTAAATATAGTTTATCTGTTACAGATTTCCGCAAACAACGATTTAGCTTAACGTTATTTTATGAACGAAAACGTTGTAGTTTTTTAAGAATCTGCATTATTTTTTGTTAATTTTTTCTTGAAATACAAAATAAGCACGTTGCGATGCTTTCTCTTCTGCCTTCTTTTTAGACGTCGCTCTAGCTTTGGCTATAATTTTATCATCGATACTAAGTTTAACACCAAAATATTTTTGACCATCATTACCGTTGTCATCAAAAACATCAAAATAAAAAGATTTTTTTTCCTTTTGGCACCATTCAATAAGCAAGCTTTTGTAGCTAATAACCTTTCCTTCTAATTTGGCAATATCAACATAAGGAATTATGACGCTTTTTTGGATAAACTTTTCACAATAACCATATCCTTTATCAAGAAAAATGGCGCCGACTAATGCTTCAAAAATATTACCGTGTATGTTTTCCCCAAAGTGTTGTGTGGGTACTTTACTTTCTACAAATCGGATTAAATCTAAATCTCTTCCTAACTCATTTAAATGTTCGCGACTTACAATTTTTGAACGCATTTTAGTTAAATAACCTTCATCGCCAGCCGGAGCTTCATTATAAAGATAGGCCGCAATCACTGAACTTAACATAGCGTCTCCTAAAAATTCTAAACGCTCATAATTCATAGGATTTCCTTTTAAATCTATTTGATTTGTGGACCGATGTGTAAATGCTTTTTGGTAATAAATTATAGATTGAGGTTTGAAACCTATTATATTTTGAACTTCATTAAAAAAAATCCCGTCCTCTTTTGAACGGGATTTTTGAAATATATTTTTTAAAATTTTCATCTAATGATTAAGCTTCAAGTTTTTTGAATAAAACACAAGCATTGTGTCCGCCAAAACCAAAAGTGTTGCTCATCGCTACGTTGATTTCTCTTTTTTGAGCTTTGTTCAATGTCAAATTTAAACTAGGGTCAATATTCTCGTCAACAACAGTATGGTTAATTGTTGGAGGAACAATTCCGTATTTCATGGCTAAAATAGAAGCAATAGCCTCAATAGCACCAGCTGCACCAAGTAAATGGCCAGTCATTGATTTGGTAGAATTGATATTGATGTTTTTAGCATGATCTCCAAAAACAGCACTAATCGCTTTTAATTCGGCAACATCTCCAAGCGGTGTTGAAGTTCCGTGAGTGTTTATATGGTCAATTTGTTCCGGTTTCATTCCGGCATCGCGAAGCGTATTATTCATAACGGCAATAACGCCAATTCCTTCCGGATGTGGTGCAGTTAAATGATAAGCATCAGACGACATTCCGCCACCTCCAACTTCACAATATATTTTTGCACCTCTTGCTTTAGCGTGTTCGTATTCTTCTAAAACTAATGCTCCCGCGCCTTCACCAAGAACAAATCCGTCACGGGTTGCGTCAAAAGGTCTTGAAGCAGTTTCCGGACTATCGTTTCTTGTTGATAAGGCTTGCATTGAATTAAATCCTCCCATTCCAGCAATCGTAACTGCAGCTTCTGAACCACCAGAAATAATGACATCACACATTCCTAAACGAATGTAATTGAAAGCGTCAATCATGGCATTGGCAGAAGAAGCACAAGCGGAAACCGTAGTATAATTTGGCCCCATAAAACCATTTCGCATCGAAATGTGAGCTGGCGCAATATCGGCAATCATTTTAGGAATAAAGAAAGGGTTAAATCTTGGCGTTCCGTCTCCTTGAGCATAGCTGATTACTTCTTCCTGAAAAGTTTCCAATCCACCAATTCCAGCACCCCAAATTACACCAACTCGTTGTTTGTCAACATTAGCATCAGTAATTCCGGCATCAGCAATGGCTTCTTGGCTTGCAGCCACAGCGTATTGAGCAAATTTGTCCATTCTTCTTGCCTCTTTGCGATCCATATACGCTTCAATGTTGAAGTTTTTGACTTCGCAGGCAAACTTTGTCTTATGCTTTTCGGTATCGTAATAGGTAATCGGAGCCGCACCGCTAACGCCATTAATTAAAGCGTTCCAATATTCAGCGATGTTATTACCAATAGGTGTAATTGCACCTAAACCTGTTACTACAACTCGTTTTAATGTCATAATTTATTTTTTACAATTGTATTTAAACAAATAATACCCATGTTTTCTTCAAATATAATCATTAAAGAGACAAGGGTATTTCAATATTTTTGAGATTGGATGTCAATCAGTTTTACTCTTTTCAGTAAAAATAATAAAAATCCGTGAAACTAGTTCAAGTCTCACGGATTAGTAATTATTATTTTTTTGCTTCTTCGATGTAAGAAATAGCTTGACCTACAGTAGCAATGTTTTCAGCTTGGTCGTCTGGAATTTGAATATCAAATTCTTTTTCGAACTCCATAATTAACTCAACAGTGTCTAATGAATCAGCTCCTAAATCATTGGTGAAGCTTGCTTCTGTTACAACTTCGTTTTCATCAACGCCTAATTTGTCTACAATAATCGCTTTAACTCTTGATGCAATGTCTGACATAATTTCTAATTTTAAATTTAAATTTGTTGGCAAAAATAAAAAACTTTATTTTAAAACAACCTTTTTGTTAGTAAATGTGACAACGAAAATAAAAAATATATTTCAAAATCTTATTACATCAGGGTTTTAATTCAAGTATTTATACTTTTTTTGTGGTGTAATTTTATTTTTTATGAAAAAGGTTTTGCTTTTCGCTTCAGGAACTGGCTCCAATGTCGAAAATATTATTCAATACTTTAAAAAGTATAATGATATTGCCGTTGTAAGTGTCTTTACTAACAATCCAACTGCCAAAGTAATAGACAAAGCCGAAAAGCATAACGTTCCAACACTAATCTTCAACAAAGAAGAACTTAATGATGGTTTTGTTTTAGCTAAAATCAATGAAATTAAACCCGATTTGATTGTTTTAGCTGGATTTTTATGGAAATTCCCAGAGCATATTATTGCAGAATACCGAAATAAAATCATCAATATTCATCCCGCATTA
>JAYUFJ010000425.1:0-9785 GCA_043738775.1 Flavobacterium sp.
GATGAAAAAGCAGAGTCTAGTTTTAATACTGATGCATACCTCGAAGCTCCATCTAAATCTTTCGGAGGAGACGAGAAAATTGTACTTAAAGGTAAAAACAATTCAAAAGCGAAATCAAAAGGTGGCTCTAAAAACGCAAAAGGAGTTGTTACACCACCTACAAACTTGTATGCCCAAAAAACATCAGGTATTACTACTCCTGAATATAGATTGCCAACCGAAGCGGAATGGGAATATGCAGCAGCTGCCGATGTTGGACAAAGAGAATATAATATTTATAAAGGACAAAAAAAATATCCTTGGTCGGGCAGTTACACAAGATCGGGTAAACGCTCAGTTCGAGGCGACCAATTGGCCAACTTTAAACAAGGTAAAGGTGATTATGGTGGAATAGCAGGCTGGTCTGATGATGGAGCAGATATAACCAATAAAGTAAAATCGTATGCTCCAAATGATTTTGGACTTTATGATATGGCAGGGAATGTTGCCGAATGGGTTGCAGATGTTTACAGACCAATAATCGACGATGAAGCTAACGACTTTAACTATTTTAGAGGTAACGTTTATACCAAAAATAAAATTGGCGATGATGGAAAAGTAGTTCTAGTTACTGGTGAAACAGTTAAATATGATACACTGCCAAACGGTAAAATTATGGCTAGAAATTTACCTGGTCAAATTTCACAAGTTCCAGTTGACGAAAAAGAAACCTATTTAAGACAAAATTTTAATAAAAGCGATGAAAAAAATTATCGCGATGGAGACAAGCAGTCATCTAGATACTTCGATTTTGGATCATCTGAAAATGCTGATGAAACCTTATCAGATAAAAAAAGAATGTACGATTCTCCTATTCACAATGTAAGTACTGATAGTATTGGTAAAATGATTCGCAAATTTGACAAATCAAAAGATCGTACTACTATGATTAATGATGATGTTCGAGTTTACAAAGGAGGTTCTTGGAGAGATAGAGCTTATTGGTTGGATCCAGCTCAAAGAAGATATTTTCCACAAGATATGGCCACCGATTTTATTGGGTTTAGATGTGCTATGTCAAGAGTAGGTCCAAAATCCGATTTTAAAAAGACAGCAAGAAATAAAGTACGTAAATTGTAATTTATTAAATATAATTTATTAAAAAGCCCTTTAATTAGGGCTTTTTAATTTTTAACTAATTAAAAATGGAAATAGAAAAAATACATAAAATATTTTTAACTTGCCAATCATTAGTAATTGACACTCGAAAAATAGTAAAAGGATCAATGTTCGTTGCTTTGAAAGGAGAACGTTTTGATGCAAATACGTTTACAAATGAAGCTTTATTAAACGGAGCATCTTTTGTAATAATTGATAATAAAGATTATTTTATTGATGATAGAACAATTTTGGTAGATAATACTTTAATTACCCTACAAAAATTAGCAAGTTTTCATAGATTATATCTTAACATTCCAATAATTGCTCTTACTGGAAGTAATGGAAAAACTACAACTAAGGAATTAATTTACATAGTTTTAGAAAAAAAATTCAAGGTCAAAGCGACCCTTGGTAATTTAAACAATCATATAGGCGTTCCTTTAACCTTACTTTCATTCAATAAAAATACCGAAATTGGCATTGTTGAAATGGGGGCAAACCATCAAAAAGAAATTGAATTTTTATGTGAAATTACCAAACCTGATTATGGTTATATTACAAATTTTGGAAAAGCACATTTAGAGGGTTTTGGAGGAATAGAAGGAGTTATTAAAGGGAAAAGTGAAATGTATAACTATTTGATTGAAAATCACAAAATAGCGTTTGTAAATCTTGACGATACTTTACAAGATTCAAAAACTAAAAATTTAGAACGAGCAACTTTTAGCACAATTAATAAAAACACTACAACATTCATTACTTCAGTTGAAGCAAATCCATTAGTTAAAATTGAATTTAATAAAACTAAAATAAATTCAAATTTAATAGGTTTATACAATGCCAATAATATTAATGTTGCCATTACAATTGGTCGTTATTTTGGAGTAACTGATTTGCAAATAAAAGCTGCTATAGAAAATTACATACCCGATAACAACCGTTCGCAATTGCTTAAAAAAGGTTCAAACGAAATTATTTTAGACGCTTACAATGCCAACCCTAGTAGTATGGAATTGGCGTTAAAAAATTTTATTCAATTAAACAAACAAAATAAAACACTTATAATTGGTGACATGTTTGAATTAGGTGATGAAAGTTTGGAAGAACATAAATCAATTATATCGATTTTAGAAAATCAAACGGAAATACAATGTTTTTTTATAGGAAACGATTTTTATTTTAATAAAATTAATCAATCAAACTTTAACTTTTACAAAACTTTTGATGAATTTTTAAGTTATCTAAAAGTTAATAAATTAGACAATAAATTAATATTGATAAAAGGATCTAGAGGTATGGCTTTGGAGCGGACTTTGGATTACATTTAATTTTATTAAAATTAATTTTTTGTATTTTTATTCCAACTAACAACATCCAACTTCCAACTTTCAGTATATTTGCAAATTGAAACCAACACAACAACTATGATTCATCTAAACGATAAAACATTTGAACCTTTTATTTCTGAAAAAGAAATAAAATTTGCTATAAAAAATATTGCAAAAGCAATGGACGATGATTTTTTTAACGAAGTTCCTGTTTTTATTGGTGTTTTAAATGGAGCATTCATGATTATGTCTGATTTATTGAAAAATTATCGCGGAATGTGCGAAGTAAGTTTTGTAAAAATGACATCTTATGAAGGCACACAATCTACACAGAATGTTCAAGAGTTAATAGGGTTAAATCAAAATTTAGAAGGTAGAACAGTTGTAATTGTTGAAGACATTATTGATACAGGAAACACAATTGTTGCTTTAAAAGAACTTTTTAAAAAACAAAATGTGAAACATTTAAAAATTGCAACTTTGTTTTTAAAACCTGATGTTTATGATAAAGATGTCAAAATTGACTATGTTGGTATTCGAATTCCAAACAAATTCATAGTAGGTTATGGTTTGGATTATAACGGTTTAGGACGAAATTTAAAAGATATTTATCAAATTTCGAATTAATAATCTAAAACATTTGAATTAATCAAACTTTTAAAATTTTTATAATGATTAACATAGTTCTTTTCGGAAAACCAGGCGCAGGCAAAGGTACACAAGCCGAATTTTTAAAAGAAAAATACAATTTGATACATCTTTCAACTGGTGATATTTTTAGATTTAATATAAAAAACGAAACTAAATTAGGGAAACTAGCTAAAACATTTATGGATAAAGGTGATTTAGTACCCGATGAAGTAACAATAAAAATGTTGCAAAGTGAAGTAGACATAAACCCAAATTCAGCAGGTTTTTTATTCGATGGTTTTCCTAGAACAATAGCTCAAGCAGAAGCCTTGGATGATTTTTTATCCTCAAAAAATGATAAAATAACTGTAACAATTGCACTAGATGCAGATGATGAAATTTTAGTTCAACGCTTGCTCGAAAGAGGAAAAACATCCGGAAGACCTGATGATCAAGACGAAGAAAAAATTAGAAATCGATACCAAGAGTACAACGAAAAAACTGCTCCACTAATGGATTATTATCAAAATCAAAATAAATTTATTGCAGTAAACGGAATTGGAAAAGTAGAAGAAGTTACACAAAGATTAAGCAATGTTATCGAAAATCTATAAGTTTTATTATCGTGATTTCAAATTTGAAATCTGATTTTCAAATTTCAAATTTAAAAATGGAAATATTAATAATTTTTTTCTTAATAATTTTAAATGGTGTTTTTTCAATGTCTGAAATTGCATTAATTTCTGCCAGAAAAAGTAGATTAGAGACTGCTGCAAAAAAAGGTCAAAAAAATGCAAAAATAGCACTTGATTTAGTCAATTCACCAAATAAATTACTCTCGACAGTTCAAATTGGAATCACATTGATTAGCATTTTAACAGGAATTTTTTCGGGTGATAAAATAACCACCGATATTCAAAATTTTGTTACAACATTTGCAGTCTTGAAACCTTATGCACATAGTATTGCTGTTGGTATTGTGGTTGTTATTTTAACTTTTTTCTCATTGATTTTAGGAGAGTTATTACCCAAACGAATTGGTTTAAATTATCCAGAATCAATTGCCAAAACTATGGCAATACCTATGAAATTTATTTCTCAAATAACTGCACCATTTATTTGGTTGTTAACTATATCGACCGACTTTTTACTCAAAATTTTAAACATAAAACCAACTGCCGACGGAAAAGTTACCGAAGATGAAATTAAAGCAATAATAAAAGAGAGTGCAGAAGTTGGTGAGGTTCAAGAAATTGAGCAAGACATTGTAGAAAGGGTTTTTCATATTGGCGATAGAAAAGTAAATTCGTTAATGACACACCGAAGTGAAATTGAATATTTGCAAATTAATGATACAGTTTCTATCATTAAAACAAAAATTTTAATCGATTTGCATTCGTATTACCCAGTTTGTAAAGACAGTTTAGATACTATAATAGGTATAGTTTCATTGAAAGATTTGTTTCATAATTTTGAAAATGCCGATTTCAATTTAAAGGATATTGTTAAAAACCCTGATTATTTAATTGAACAAACATCAGCATATAAAGCGTTAGAGAATTTCAAAAAAACAAAAGTTCATAATTCGTTTATTGTAGATGAATACGGAATTTTTCAAGGAATTTTAACTTTAAATGATATCTTGGAAGCCTTGGTAGGCGAATCGTCTGACTTTGATGAAAATGAATATCAAATTGTTGAATTAAGTAAAGATTCTTGGGCTGTTGATGGTCAATATTCATTACATGACTTTTTAACCTTTTTTGATATGGACGATTTGACTAATGACTATGAAGTAACTACTGTGAGTGGTTTTTTTGCAACAGAGTTTGGAAAAATTCCAATTGAAGGCGAAAAACTAATTTGGAATAAATTGACTTTTGAAGTAAAAAAAATGCAAGGAACTTTAATTGACAAATTATTAGTCAAAACTTTACAAGAACATAAATAAAAGAGTAATTAGTGAAAATAAATCAGTAACTTAACTAATTAAATTAAGCTTTAATCACTTTTCGCTAATAAATAATCACTAAAAAAATGACAGAAGGAAATTTCGTTGACTACGTAAAAATATATGTAACTTCAGGCAAGGGAGGCAAAGGATCTACACATTTGCATCGTGAAAAATTTATTGAAAAGGGCGGCCCCGATGGAGGTGACGGCGGTCGTGGAGGTCATGTAATTTTGAAAGGAAACAAAAGTTTGTGGACTCTTTTTCATTTAAAATTTGTGAAACATTTGCGTGGTGGTCACGGTGGCGACGGAGGAAGCTCGCGAAGTACAGGTCACGATGGCGAAGATAAAATAATGGAAGTTCCATTGGGAACCGTTATAAAAGATATTGAAACTGGAGAAGTTTTATTCGAAATTACCGAGCACGGTGTAGAGGTGATTTTGGCTCCTGGTGGAAAAGGAGGACTAGGAAATTGGCATTTTAGAAGTTCAACCAACCAAACGCCAAGATACTCGCAGCCAGGTATGCCATCAACGGAAATTGATGTTATTTTAGAACTTAAAGTACTTGCCGATGTAGGTTTAGTAGGCTTTCCAAATGCAGGAAAATCAACATTATTGTCGGTTTTAACATCCGCAACACCAAAAATTGCCGATTATCCTTTTACAACCTTAAAACCAAATTTAGGAATTGTGGCATATCGTGAATTTCAATCGTTTGTAATGGCAGATATACCTGGGATTATTGAAGGCGCAGCCGAAGGCAAAGGATTAGGACATTATTTTTTACGTCACATTGAAAGAAATTCGACACTTTTATTTTTAGTTCCAGCCGATACCAATGATATTAAAAAAGAATACGAAATTTTGTTGGATGAATTACGACGTTATAATCCAGAAATGCTTGATAAAGATAAACTTTTGGTGATTTCGAAATGTGATATGCTTGATGATGAACTCAAAGCAGAATTAAAAATCCAATTGGATAAAGAAATAAAAATACCGTATTTATTTATTTCATCTGTAGCTAATCAAGGTTTGACAGAATTAAAAGACAAACTTTGGGCAATGTTAAATGTTGAAACAGAAAAACCTGAAAACAGTCACGGAATTTAAAAAAATGACCTAATTTAAATGTTTTAAATTAGAGTTTTTTTTACAAATTTATTAACTTAATTATTTTAAAATGAAATCAAAATTACTTTTTACTTTGTTAGTTCTACAACTTGGTTTTGCGCAACAAAGAGTTTGCCCAACTGTAGAAATGCACAACGCAATGATGTTATCTAATCCAGAATACGCAGCAAATAAAGCTGCAATGAAAGAATTGATAAAAAATGAAGTTTTAAGATTAAATGCGTCGTCTTACAATCGTTCTACAAATAGTATCAAAATACCCGTAGCAGTTCATTTTCCTACTGGTTCCGAAGCAAATCGTGCTTGTTTAGAAGACTTTGCCCAAAGTCAAGTTACTATTTTAAATAATGACTATTCTGGTACAAATTCTGATATTTCAAATTGGAATTCTTCTTGGTCAAATACTGGAGGATTTTATCCCGGAACCAATTTAGGAGGACTAACTTTTGTTTTTGAAATTGCAACTCAAAATCATCCCGTAATTTCTGGAAGACCAAATGGTTCAAAGTTAGTTACTATTGGCAGTTCAACAAGTAATTTTGTAAGTAGCGGTGGAGGAGATAAAGATATAAGATACGCAGGTTATTTAAATTTTGTTGTTAAAAACCTAACTGGCGGAATATTAGGTTATTCTCCACTTGGAGGTTTACCAACACAAGGTTACGCAGTAGTTATGGATAATAATGCTTATGGTTCGGGAGCTGGTTGTATTGGTTTTGTTCCTGGTGCGCCATACAATTTAGGACGAACTTTAACTCATGAATTGGGACATTATTTTAATTTAGATCACCCGTTTATTGATGCTAGTGGCTCTGCAACCGATTGTTCCCCTGCAGATCAAGACGGAGTAGATGACACCCCAAAACAAGCAACTGCAACCTACGGAAACCCTGTAGCAGGAAGCATACAAAGTTGTGAACCAAACAAAAAAGTGTTATCAATGAATTACATGGATTACACAAATGATTCTGGAATGTATATGTTTACTGCCAACCAATCCACCATTTCTCAAGCATACTATAATTTAATTGTTGGAGGTTTTAAATCAAATGTTTTAAATAATACAAATGAGTCAGTAAAAAACAATTTTTCGGTTTATCCAAATCCAAATAAAGGAAATTTTACAATTCAATTTGATGCTGAAATTGATAATTGTACAATACAAATTATTGATATTTTTGGTAGAACAGTTTACAATCAAGATTTTAATTCTGTTTCAAACCTACAACAAGACATAACATTAAATTCAATTTCAAAAGGATTATTTTTTGTAAAAATTAAAAGCGGAAGTGGTATTTCGGTTGAAAAAATTATTGTTGAGTAACAAAATTTTTCACAACAAAATCCCAAATTTTAATTGCACTAAAATTTGGGATTTTTTATTAAAATGATTCTTAAAACACCGTCAAAACTTTAAAAATCAAACTGTCCTACTAGAATTCCGTTGCTGTCATTTTTCGACTTGCTTTCGCTTTCCAATACAACAATTTTGCGTTCTTGTTTTCCTGTTGCATAATATAAATATACTTCTGCCATTAAACTAGTTCCGCCAGCTATCGAAAAAACTTGTGAGTCGCCAAAGTAATTGGTTTTAATTTGATACTTTCCTTTAACTGCTTTTTTCAACAAAAACTGCTCTGGACCAAAACCTGCTGTAAAATCATTACTCAATCGACCGCCCAATGCCGATTTTGGTTCAGCATAATAACATCGTTCGCCACGTGGATCAATTACCCATAAATCAATATCGGTATTGTCTTTATTCCAATTTAAAACCACACGAATAGCAACAGGTAAATTGCTAACTATTTTTTTGCTTATATTTTTAGTATTTACCTCCGGATGATTGCTTATTAATTGATTTATTTCCATAATAATAGTTTCCTCAATTCCTTCGTCTCTATTACCAACTTCAACACTGTAAGTTTGAGTAAGTACTTTATATAAATTATCCAATGCCAATTGATACTGTCCGTTATCTTCAAGAGCTAAACCATAATCACGGTAACTTTGTGCATCCATTGGTCGCCATTCCAATATTTTTTTGGTTACAAAAAGCAATTTTTCTTTTTGCTCTTCTTGTTTTAGTTTGTAAGATAGTAACTTGTATAACTCTTCATTTTCAATATCCAAATCGGTAATGGCACTTAAAATTTTCATTGCTATTTTCGATTCTTTTTTTGCAAAAAACCAAGCCGCTATATCGTAATAAAAAAGTGGAGTATGTAAATAATCTTTTCGCAATTCTAAATATTTTTCATAAGCACAATCGGTTGTTTTGCACAATTCTATTTTTTTAATATAGTCTTTATCACTTTTAAAATTTTCTATACTAATTTTAGCTTTTGGTTGGGTTGTTGAAAAACCCAACTGTTTCATTTCGGTTTCGGTTTTATAACGTGAAACACTTGAACTAATGCTTGATAAACCACGAACTACAATTACTTCTTCAAGTTTTTTATTTTCCGATTTATCAGTTGCTTGGTCAAGAGATAAATTAATATTAGTATCATCTTTAATAGCTTCAATAGGACTATTACTTACAGGCGAAGCTGCACGAACTTCTTCATTGGCAACAGTAGTAGTTGTTGTTCTATTTGTTCTAGGATATTGCTTCCCTTTAGGATAAACTTTTAATGGTAACGGATTAAAATTTGTTTTCCACCATTTTTTTAATTCTGTTGTCATTGTTTCGGCTTTTAAAACTAAATCTGTAATTCGTTGTTCACGTTGCATTAAATTGGCTTTTGTAATTCTTGAAAATTCTGCCATTAATTCCTCGGGTGGCGCAATGCCGTAACGCACGTAATCGTTTACGTTTTCTAAAACTAGCAAACTGGTATTACGAGTAACTATACCAAATTGTTTTCCGATGTTACCAATTTCTTCTTTATTTTTTTCATAAAAAACATCCAATTCACTAATCTTTTTTTGTGCCCACATTTGATCTACATCCCAATCGTCGGTTACGTGTTTTGACGAATCTAAAGTGATTTTTTCTTCTTTTGTTATAACACCGTCGTACCCAAAAAGTAAAGTAATTTCGGTTTTCGATTGGCTTAATATTCCTGCAACACTTATTTGTCCGTTAACAACAGTTGGAATTGATGGATAAATTTCAGAAATTGCTTCATTTGGTTTAATACCTAAAAACTGTATTGGTTTGTTTTGCGCAATTTTTTCTTGAACTTCTTTGGTGGTTGACTCATTAAGGTTAAATAATTGCCCACCTGTTTTTAAACTAATGTATTTTAATAAACTAAAATCGACTTTTACAGACGAAATTATTGCGTAAACTGGTTTTGAAATAGTAAATTTTAAATCTCCAAAAGTTGATAAACCATCGGTAAAAAATAAATATTCATCGGTGTTTAAGGTTTTTAAAAGTCCTAAATCGGTGCCTCCATCATAAATTGTGGTTTGCAAATTGGTTTTTAATTCGTTCCAATTTCCATCAATAATTTGAAATTTTTTTTGCTCGTTCCATTCGTTATTTAAAAATGCCAATGAAACAGTAACATTTTGATTAATTTTAAAATAATCGTTTAAAAAGTCAAATTCTTTTTCGTGGTTTCGTTCCAATCCGCTTAATGAATT